>CAZOLU010000192.1:0-7268 GCA_964580485.1 uncultured Saprospiraceae bacterium
AATCATTAAGTTAAAATACTTTTCCGTAGTTTTCAGTAAGGAAGTAGTTTCCGAATTTGACATTATACTGACATAATGTGAGCTCTAATACAGCGTCCAGAAAATTATTGTAGAATACTTAGCTCAATCTTCATTCCCCTTTTTTATAATCATCCCCAAAGGTTTGCAAATCAACCACTTGAAAATGGGGTGTAAGGCACACAAAAGCCAATTGAAAAATGGATTTCTAGCAGGGTTAATCCCGTTGCAATAGAGTTTGAGTGGGGATAGCTTTTTTTTAGGTTTCATAGTTTTGGATTGTGCTAGGAAGCCCCCTAAAAGCTAGAGCGCTTAAAATTTTCTACAAGGCTGCCATTCTTTTTGGCATACTGGATAGAAATAGAGTGGTAATAGTCTCCTTCAAAATTGAGATATAATTCACTCCCTTCCTGCTCCTCTGGATATTCCATCTTGAATACCTCAAATTGGCGACCCCCAACCGTAGTTTGGTAGCTGCTGCTGTCGACCTTCCTTCCTTGCTGCACCCAGCCATCGTAGGCAATAGATCTAGCCATGAGCATTATTTTCTTTTTGAGTAGAGGACTCAGAACAGACCGTTCCCAACATTAAGATGGAGCCTAACAGCATAAAAAGTGGGTAAGATCGCATAAGGTGGTGATGTTGGTAGAGGAAGTGAGTTTTAAGTGTTTTGGAATCAAGTTATTAAAGATTATGTAAGTGTTTTTTGTATGGCAGGAAATTAGAATTTTTTGGAGCTAAGAACGGGTTTGCATTGTGCCAGTGGCACAATAGTAAAGCGGTTCTTAGCTCTAAAAAAGGCAATTTATCGCCTAGAAAAATACTTGCATAATCTTTATTAAGTCCAAATGAATTCAATACTTTGTTTTAGGTCTGGATGCAAACTCAAGGCAACTGGACAGGTTTTAGCCGCCTTTTCCAAGATCGTTTTAGTTTTAGGATCATAAGGACGATTTGGCATTAGTATTCGAACCTTAACTTCTGCAATACGTCGGGGATGACTGGCCATAATTTTGTTAATTTCCAACACTGTACCGTCAATATCCCAGCCATTGTCCCGAGCTTTAATACCCATAATAGTTACCATACAAGTACCTAAAGCAGTAGCCACCATATCGGTAGGAGAGAAGGCTTCCCCCTTTCCCTCGTTATCCGTTGGGGCATCATTGATAATTACTTCTCCTGATTTGAGGTGGGTAGCACTTGTACGCAATTGACCTTGGTAAATAATTTTGCTTGTCATAATGAAGTACATTAGTTATTGAAATAAATATAGCTAAAACTTGCAAATTCTCAACACCTTTTGATACAATTGTAAAAGGGGCTGATCTGCCATGAGTTCCTGTGCCTGGTTGAAGGGGAGTAGTGCCAAAATCTCTTGGTATGTACGTTGCTGCTTTTGAAATTGCTGCCAAAGCTCCTGTACTTTTAGCGGCGCATATTGCTGATTCCAGCTTTGTTGTAGAGCTTTTTTTTGTTGAGCGGAGGGCTTGAAATAAATACAGTGATTGAGTACCCAGCCTTTTAACTTTGCATAATGCAAAAAATCTTGAGCGTTGGCAAGGCTCTGCGGATAATCACTCAACAAGAGTTGTTGATCTTCTTCAGGAGCGGTACTTGCAAGATCAAAAATTTGATGAATATCCTTGCTCTCCATAGCCTGTCCTCCTATCCACTTTTGATGAATTTTTGGAAGATTCCTCGCATATTGATCCATTAAATTTGGAATACTATAATGAACCAACCCCTTAATGTTTATAAGTCTCTGAATAAGTGTTGAATCTGAATGAAGCAGGATAGTATATTGCATTGGTAGAAATAATTGTTGTTAGGATTCCCCTAATTGATCAAAACGTTTTTGAATAAATACCGCTAAAAATAAGGAGGCCATACAAAAACAACTAAAGAGCAGAATCCCCGGTTGTAGACTAGTGTACTGATCTGTACTCAGGATGTGAATATCTTTAGCCTGCTCGAGTTGCCCCAGTTGTGCATTAAGAATACCTCTAAACCCTATAAAAGCCATGAAAATAGCAACCACCATCACATCTGCCATTGACCATTTGCCAGATTTGAGGACTAAAAATCGAAGGATAGGGTTGATTTTTAAGGCACGAATCCTTTTGAAAGTAATGATCGCAGCGATGATTTTCAATAAAGGAAAAATTACGCTAAAGCTTAGAATTAACAGCCCGACAAAAAAGGTACTTGCATCTCCCTTGAACAAAAGTAGGTAAATCACATCCATGATACTTTTACTTTGAAAGAACAAGAGTTGATCTTCAAAACGAATTTCCTCGCCCAGTAGTTCAAAATAAAGGGATAGAATCCTTGCATCAATATCAATCATTGGAATCCATAAGCCTGCTACTAGCAAAAATAGAGTTATCAGACAGAGTATTGTAAATTGCAGCCAACTGTTTTGAGGAGAAAGCCACCATGCTAGAAATCCAATGAGTACTACGCCTAAAAATATCAGTGCCCAACGCCAAAGCTGATTTTGTAGCTGTATAATTTTTTTGCTCAGAAAATCTTGGGCATCTTTGACCTCCTTCAACCCATACTGTTGTAGAATGTACTGCTGGGTAGAACTATCGAGTTGGAGGACTGCCTCTTGGCGGAGTTGATCGATCTGTTTGCTAATATAGCCTTTTAGGGCTTGTTGCACCTCTTCTTTATCCAACTCCTGCATCGTTCTTTCGGCAATTGCTGGTATTTTAGCTCTGAGGTTGATGGGTTTTAAGGCATTTTCATGCAGAAAGCCTTTGAGTTTTGCGCCCCAGTTGTCCTTAGTACTATCTCTGCGCATGTAGCTGTCCAACTCATCGAGCATCTGTCCCAAAGCATACTCAATTGCCAATTGGAGCTGTTGGCGTTCTTGCCCTTCTAGCTGGAAGCTGGCTAGTTTCTTTTGCAAAAAATGTCCAGCCTTCTCCTTCCAAACGGCTGCATTCAATAGGCCATATTTAATATGCGTGAGTTCGGCCAGATCATGGCTATAATGCTGTCGTTGTTGCGAAAGCTGGATTAGCCAAAAACTCAGGAAGATCGAAGCTCCCAAGATTAAAGCAGTAAGTATAGTAGTTAAAGTGGCGGCCTGTTTTTTCATGAGCCCAGCACGTCTACTTCAAATCAAAAAGATTGCTGACCCCGATATCTCTATTCACATTGAAGGCCTCTGCATAATGGAATCCAGCAGCACGCCCATAGGTGCAGTTTTTCGCACGCAAAAACTCTAAAAACTCTTTAGAAGAGATGGGGGTTTGCGGCTCTTGGGAGTTGGGGTTGTAAAATTGCGATTTATACGCCTGTATGATCTCTATTTTGCGATCCATGTAGGGGCTGATGTCAAAGACAAAGTCTGGCTTTAGATTGTAGTCTTGGATGTAGTGGTATACTGCTTTGGGTCGCCAAGCCGCTTGCGGCTGCTCCTCCCATTCGGTTTGAATCTTGCGTAAGCCAGAATAATAGCAGGCGTCTGCTACCAGCTTAGCTGCCCGACCATGGTCGGGGTGGCGATCCGATTGTGAGTTGGCTAATACAATATCTGGCTGGAACAAGCGTATCATCTCGACAATGCGTAGGATATGTTCCCGATCATGCTCAAAAAAGCCATCAGCCATCTCTAGGTTGGCACGAACTACCGCACCAAGCATAGAGGAAGCTTTGGCGGCTTCTTTTAGTCGGGTTTCTGCATCACCACGAGTGCCAAGTTCTCCAGCGGTAAGGTCTAAAATCCCTATCTGATGTCCTAATGCTACGTGATGTAATAATGTACCGCAACAAGAGATTTCAATATCGTCGGGATGGGCGCCTATGGCCAAAATATCTAGTTTCATAAGGAGCATCGTTTATGTGTATCAAAAAATAGAGGCACAAAATAAGGCTTTTCCTGAATTTATCCAGTATCTTCTTTGGAATCTAATTCAAAATCATAAAGCCTAAGAGTCTCTAAACATCCTGTCTGATTAGGGTGAAATATTCACAGTTTCAAAGACTATCAAGATCAGGAAAATGTGTTTTTTCACAAAAGCTATGTATATTTAAGCATTAAAGGAGAGTTGTACTTAATTCAAAAATAAAATTATCCATGCAAAACAACAGCCTTTCTACTGGAAAGAATGCCATTTATCTCAATGCTTTACCTTATTTGAATGTATTGCCACTTAATGAGCAACAACTGGATCTTTGGGTATTGAATATTATAGGTTCAGAACTGCCGATACAATTGATTACATCATTACTCAAGCAGCAAACCTTTACTATTGGAATAGACTTGCAGGATAAAAAACAGGAAGAAAAGGAAGCTAGGCAACAGATTAAGGCCTTGCAACAAACCTTTGAAAAATTCAGTGAGCAACCAACTCTATCATTAGGCTATCCTATGTTGTTGTTGGAAGATGCTGCTTTGGGGCGAGATATCGCAGCTCCTCTTTTTATTTGGGAGCTAGAGCTGACTCCGGCGGAAGACCAAGCAGAAGGCCATTGGATATTGAGCTATGATAGTCAGCGTCCGTTGAAATACAATGATATTCTAAAGAATTATCTGATCACTCGCTTCGATTTAGATTGGGAGTTGTTGATGGGGGCAGCCGAAGAGCTCAAGTCTAAACATTTTTTGTCGGCACTAAGTCGCCTAGCCGTAGCTTTACAAATAGCTCAGCCAGAGTTGCCCAAACTTTATATGTGCCCCAACCCCCAGTTGCCAGCAGCATCTAAAAACTGTATTTATTGGGCTGGAATGCTTGGAGATTTTGAACCAAGCCCTAGCAAAATCGAAGAGTTGCCAATCAGTTTACAACCTCGGGAAAGTCGGAGTTGGTACACTCGTATAGCAGCATTAGCTTTAAATAGCGCGCAAGAGGAAGCTCTGGAAGCTATTTTCAACAGTGATGATGTGCTGTTGACAGGTTCCAGCTCTACTGGAAAGTCTCGTACTTTGGCTGCTATGCTTCCAGGTTTGTTAGCAGATCAGGGCACCTGCCTCATCATCTCTCAGAAATCAGCTACACTGCATGATCTCAAATATCAGTTAGAGCAAACTGGACTAAAGAACTTGGGGATTTTATTGCTACAGGATGAGGATTTGGATAAAGAAGCCTTACTTGATTATTTAACTCTACTTCCTAGTCTGTTGAGGAATACGCCCAAACTAGACGAAAAGCGATACAGTCTTTTATTGCAACAATGTTTAGAACAACGCCAACAATTGGTAGAGGGCTATGATGCTATGCAGCGTGAAGTTATTGATGGAATGGACTGGACCAATGCCGTTGGTCAATTTTTACAATATCACTTGGAAGATGGTAAGCAGTACTTATCCAGAATTTTGAATGCTAGTGACTTTGAGTGGTCAGCGTCAGAGTTTAAAGAACTTACTCAGGCTCTAGACCAACATGAACCCCTTTATCAGAAGGTGAACAATTTGTATCATCCTCTGATTGCACTACAAGACTATATTTTTAAGGAGAAAAATTTACAGGAGGCACAGTATTTTGTAGAACATGAATTGCGTTTGTTGAGTCGCAGATTAAGAGATTTGTATCAAGATTATACAACTTTTATTGATGCTTATGCGGATGAATTAAGATTTCATTATGAGGGGCATGTCAAAGAACTAAAATATCAAATTCAAAGCCTTTTAAGAGAGCTAAAAGTTTATCGGGAGGTTTATGGCAACTCTTTTGATAATATGGGGTCTTTGAGTAATACCCGACTGCGGATTATGAGTGTTTTTTCTCGAAAGCACCAACAGATTCGAGCAGCTAAGGAGCAGATTTATGAGCATTATGATGCATTGAAGGAGCTATACGAGCTAAAGCAATATTTTGACTTTGATTTAAAACCTATTCACAGCTATCCGCATCTGAGTGATATCGCAAAAGACCTTCAAGCTTTTGAAAAGGCGGCAGAACAATGGCTAAGCCGAATTCCACTTATTGTTCGACAAAAAGTCAAGGAATTAACCATTAAATTACCTCTAAAGCCAGATCTCAAGCGCCGTTTCGAAGATTTGGAACAGCAAGTGGATCAATATTTAGAGCAGTTGGAAGCCAAAGCACTGCTGAGTCCTGATTTTAAAATCAAGTCGATTAAGGCGACTGCTCGAGAAGCTTATCTCAGAGATTTGTTAGAGACGATTATGGTGCTGGAGCGTAGCTTGGAGGAGTTTCCCGATTTTTATTACTGGTACAAGGATTGGTTGAATCTAGGGGAAAAAGGTCAGGCTTTGGTCAAAGCTTTGGTTGCTGTGCGTCCTAATAGCTGGCAAACTGCCTTCAAGAGCTGGTATTATTATCATTATTTGGATCGGCAGTATAGCTTGCAACTGCCGGATGCTGCACTACCTATTGAACTGTACTTGGGCTTGAAACAGGAGTTGGAAGAGTTGCTCATTTCAAATAGTTTGATGATGACCCGTTCTCGTCAGAATGAAGTGTTGCGAATTTTGCGTAAGGAAAAAAGCTTCAACCCTAGCTCAGCCAAAGGGCAGTTTCAGACGATAAAGCTCGATAAATTGCTAGACTGGTTGGGCTTTGAACAGCTGAGCCTACTCTTTCCGATTGTGGTGGCAAGGCCAGAAATGGCAGACCGACTTTTTGATAAAGTACCCTTATTTGATTTAGTGGTACTCGAAGATGCACATCTATTAGATGAGCAACTTGGTCGCCGCTTGTCAAAACTAGGTGCGCAGCGCCTCATCATCGGCCAAGGCCAAGCCTCTGGCCCCAATTACCTCACTAAAGCAATTGCCCAAGGGCAATTTCGACAGTTTCGGTTGGAAAGTGAGTATTCTAAAAATGCTCAAGATCAAGCTAAAGTAGCTAGTGCACTGCAAGGCCCTCTGGCTTTTCAAGAGGCATTACTCCACTACTTGATGCAATACCTGCCCGCTCAGCGTTTACAAAAGTCTGTTCAGGTAGAGCAAGGTCTATATATTGATGTGCTGGTAAAACCTCTAGCAAAAAATGCTGCGCCTATTGCCATTATTATTGACGGCTGGATGAAAACGGTGGGTAAATACGATTATACCAAAGCTATCGAGCGTGCAAAACGACTCAAAAAGCAAGGCTATATCTGTCATTCCATCTGGTCTATAGATTGGTGGCGAGCTCCCGATAAAGCACTGCAATCTTTGGTAGCTTTTATTTTAAACTGGGATCGTGAGTCCAACTAAATTTAGCCTTAGTACACTGTCCAGAAAGTTATTACATAATGCTGTGCGAGGGGCTTTACCGCCTCGCAGCTTG
>CAZOLU010000193.1:0-7232 GCA_964580485.1 uncultured Saprospiraceae bacterium
AATAGTCACCAAATATAATTAAAATCGGGGATTTATTTTTTGACCATTACTTAGTTATAAAAGTGAAGTTAGATCCTTTGTTAATATTCTGTATTGTGGATATAGGTCAGCTGTATTTCTACAATGCGTGTTTTTATCGCCTCTGCTTCCATATTAGGCATTTTCGCCTTCAAAGATTTGAGATCTGCAATTAAGGTATGTAGCTCATCAATTTGAAAATACCAACGCAGGACATATTTTTGCTGATCTTTCTGTATTTCATCTTCTGTGCTTTGCTGAATGAGTGTTTTTCGCTGCTCGATTCGTTGCTCTGCATCTGCAATTAGGCGATCAATTTCTTCAAGATAAGACATAGAATAATAATTTTGTCAAACATTAGGAATCCTTCTTAGCCTGCCCACGACAGGCTTTGCTACAATACTTGACCTCTTCCCAACAGTTTTCCCATTTTTTACGCCAATTGAATGGGCGACCACAAGCTTCACAAAGCTTGGAGGGTAAATTACTTTTTGTAAAACTTTTCTTTTTTTGCTTTTTGTTTCGCTTCACGTTTTTGCTGTTTTGCATCTATACCTTCTAAAACAATGACAATTTCACCTTTAACTTTAGACGGGTTTTCAACAAAATAGTTCAGTACTTCTTCCAAACTTCCACGAATAAAATCTTCAAATTTTTTAGAAATTTCCCGACAAACAACTGCTTGGCGTTCTTTTCCACAATGTTCCTGCAATTGTTCTAAACATTTGACCAAGCGATGTGGAGACTCGTACAAAACTACCGTTTCCGTCAACTCAGACAAATACTGCAAACGCGTTTGCCGTCCTTTTTTGTGGGGTAAAAACCCCTCATAATGAAATTTGTCGCAAGGCAAGCCCGAACAAACCAAAGCAGGCACAAAAGCCGAAGCTCCAGGTAAGCAGCTCAGCTCAATCCCTGCCTCTACACAAGCCCGAATGAGTAAAAATCCAGGATCAGAAATACCCGGTGTACCAGCATCCGAAATCAAAGCCATCGTCTTACCGCCCTTTAGCTCCGCAATCAATTGCTCCAAAATATGATGCTCATTGTGTGCATGATGCGACCTTAGTGGGGTGTTGATCTCATAATGCTGTATCAAAGGCCTAGAACTGCGCGTATCTTCCGCCAAGATGCAATCGACCTCTTGTAAAATCCGAACAGCCCGAAAAGTCATATCCTCCAAGTTGCCTATGGGTGTAGGTACAATGTAAAGCATGTTTGTTTTTTTATAAGCACAAAATTAGAGCTTTTATTGGTAAAACTCAAGTTTGAGAAAATTCTTTAGTAATTTTGTGTGTTGAAATTAATTTTTAGATTCACTTAAAAACTTTTTATTAGTACATTTGTTGTGAAAATAAGTTAAACTGCTCTAAAAATTTAGTTCGTACTATACTGGTGTTTTAGCGGCTTAGCTTTTAGACCTTAACTCAAATATGCGTTTCATTTTATAAATAGTTACTATAAATGATTATAAACCTTATTCAGATGCAATCAAAAACCTATGCCTTATTTGTTTTTCTAACTTTCTTATCTCATTGGACCTTCGCTCAAACAGCTGCTATCCAAGGAGTCTTGGTGAGTTCTGATAATCAGCCTATTAGTTTTGCTTCCGTGGGAATCCCCGAATTAGCATTGGGTACAAGTACGGATGCTGAAGGGAAATTTCTGCTTACGGAGATCAATGAGGGAACCTATAAGCTAAAAATTTCTGCCCTAGGCTATAAAACTATTCAAAAAGCAATTGAATTGGAAGCTGGTAAAACCTTAGATTTAGCGTCTATTCAACTGAAAGAAGATTTGCTTGGAGTAGAGGAGGTGGTGGTAACAGGAACCCGTAGTTATGTAGAGCGCTACAATTCTCCTGTTATTGTAAATACTATCGATGCCAATGTTTTTGAAACTACACAAGCTTTAAATATTGCCGATGGTTTAAACTTTTCTCCTGGTCTGAGAGTAGAGAATAACTGCCAAAATTGTGGGTTTACTCAACTTAGAATGAATGGCTTAGATGGTCCTTACTCCCAAGTCCTAATCAACAACCGACCCGTTTTCTCGGCTCTTGCTGGGGTTTATGGTTTGGAAATGTTGCCTGCCAACATGGTAGACCGCATTGAGGTAGTTCGGGGAGGTGGTTCTGTGCTTTATGGAGGTAATGCTATTGCTGGAAATGTGAACATTATTACCAAAGAGCCTTTTGAAAATAGCTTTGAAGTTGGCATGAACCAGGCTTTTATCAATGCCGAAACCTCTGATAGAACCTTCAATTTTAATGGCTCCATGGTTTCTGAAGATCGTCAGAAAGGAATTACGTTTTTTGGATTTAATCGAAATCGTGGACATTGGGATGCTAATAATGATGGTTTTTCTGAAATCGTAGCCTTGCGCAACAATACTTTTGGTTTTGATGCATTTTATAATATAAATGAGCAAACTAAGGTGAATTTGGGTGCTTATTACATCAATGAATTTCGAAGAGGAGGTAATAAGTTTCATCTCTTCCCCCACCAAACTGATGTGACGGAACAATTAGAGCATGATATCATCAGTACTAACCTGAATATTGAACATTACTCCAAAAACAATAAGCACAAATTTTCGCTTTATGGATCCTTACAACAGGTCAACCGTTCTAGTTACTACGGTGGAGGTGGACGTGTAATTCAAGAAGGAGATAGCCTTACTACCTATGATATTATTGCCATCAATGCTTATGGGACTTCCAAAGACCTTTCTACGGTAAGTGGATTTCAATATAATTATTACATCAATGATAGGTTTAGCCTAACTGCTGGAACAGAATATATTTTTAACGATGTGCTGGATGAAATGCCAGGTTATGGTAGAATGATAGACCAAAGGGTTGGAACCTGGGGGACTTTTGCCGAATTACAAATGAATCCCATCAAAAAATTAACCCTCTTAGTTGGGGGGAGATTTGACTATCTAAACATCAATGGACAGCATGACCTTGCTGGGGAAAACTTCAACAACCAACAGGCGATTCCTGTATTTATCCCTAGATTTACAGCCATGTATAGCATTCAAGAGAACTTGAAGCTGCGAGCTTCCTTTGCTCAAGGATATAGAGGTCCTCAGGCTTTTGACGAAGATCTGCACATCGAAACAGTAGGAGGGGCTGCCCGCTTTATTCAAATTGACCCCAATCTAGAGTTGGAACGCTCTAATAGTGCTACCATCTCTTTAAACTATGATAAATATCTGGGCAAAACACAGATGAATATTGTGCTGGAAGGCTTTTACACTCAGTTGAATAATCCCTTCATTTTGGTAGATCAAACAGAACTGCCTTCTGGAGTGGCGGTCATCAACAAGGAAAATGGTTCAGGTGCAACGGTGATGGGAACCAATATTGAGGCGAATGTAGCTTTTGGTAGCCAGTTGCTTCTTCAATCAGGTGCTACCTTCCAATCTGCTTTATATGCCGAGGAGGAAGAAATCTGGGCACCAGAAAATCCTTCAGGAGAAATGCAGCCAACTACCACCAATCGTCTTTTGAGAACGCCTAACGCTTATGGCTATTTATCTTTGGTGTATAGTCCTATTGAATCCTTCTCCCTTTCCTACTCTGCAGTGCTCACGGGTGCTATGGATGTTGCCCATGTCATTGATCCAGATACAGAGGAAACCGTCATTAAAACAACTCCACCTTTCTTCGAAAATAATATTAAATTCGCCTACACCTTCCGTTTGCAAAAACAGTATAACTTGGAGCTTTTCGGAGGAGTGCAGAATATTTTCAATAGTTATCAGAATGATTTTGATAGAGGTGCAGATCGTGATGCGGGTTATGTTTATGGTCCTTTGCGTCCTAGAACATTCTTTATGGGGCTTAATTTTGGCTTAAATTAACAATATAAATGCATGAAAACTTTTTAATCGCTATGGGGCTTAGCATTTTTGCAGGCCTTTCTACTGGAATTGGTAGTGCGATTGCCTTTTTTATAAAGGGGAAAAATGTAAAAATCCTCACCTTTGCTATGGGCTTTGCCGCAGGGGTGATGCTCTATGTTTCCTTCATGGAGATGTTTCCACATGCTTTGTCTGAATTGGAAGGTCAGCAGTATGTAGGGCTAATTGCCTTTTTGGGAGGGATGTTATTGGTTGGAATCATAGATAAACTGATCCCTCATGAAGAAAATCCCCATGAGTTTATGTCGGAAGATGCTCAAGAGGAGGCGGCTAAAGACTTAGAGCAAAACGAACTACAAAAGAAAAAGCTGATGCGGATTGGATTGCTTACGGCTTTAGCATTGGCCTTGCACAATTTTCCTGAAGGCATGGCCTCCTTTGTTGCGGCTTTAGAGGACGTAAATCTAGGGATCACGATTGCTATTGCCATTGCTATTCATAATATCCCTGAAGGCATTGCGGTTTCCATGCCCATTTATTATGCTACGGGCAGTCGAAAAAAAGCGTTTTTCTATTCTTTCCTTTCAGGGGTGGTAGAACCTATTGGAGCGATTGTAGGCTATCTAATCCTGATGCCTTTTATTGATCCCACAGTGATGGCGATTCTACTCTCTAGTGTGGCAGGTATTATGGTCTTTATTTCCTTAGATCAACTACTCCCTGCTGCAGAAGAATATGGCGAGCACCACCTAAGTATTTATGGGGTAGTTTTGGGCATGATTGTGATGGGAGTGAGTTTGATGATGTTGTAAGCGAAGCAAGGATACTTAGAGACTGAGAGACGCTATACTTTGCAAAAAAATCTAGCGTCTCTCAGTCTCTAAGTCTAGCATCTACCCTACAACACCTTCAAAGCCTCATAAACTGCTTGAACATCTACGCCTTCTACCGTATCCAAATCTTTGCAAAATTCCATCAAGTAGTTGTCCTGCTTATTCCCTTTGGCTTTCGCCACAGCATAGGGGATCTCAGGATGAAAGGTGACCAAAGAATACTTCGAGTGGTAATCCTCATACCTACGCTCTAAGATGTATTCCAGTTCTCTTTTGCGACGGAAAACTGGATCAGCTACATGATCGCGCATTTCATAATAATTCTCTACCGCAAGATCACCAATAGCATCCCCATTGACTTTTCGAGCCTCTTGATAAGCCGTCAAAACCTTCGTCCAGTTTGTGCCATGTGCTTCGATGCAGGCATTCAACACTCGACAATCCTCAAAAGAAGCATTCATGCCCTGCCCGTAAAAAGGTACTACGGCATGAGCCGCATCTCCGATCAATACTGCGGCATCCTTATATACCCAAGGGTAGCATTTGAGTGTACCTAATTTGCCAACAGGGTTATTCATAAATTCTTTGACTAAATTGGGGATATGAGGGATGGCATCGGCAAACTCTTTCTCGAAGAAAGCTTGTACCTTGCTGGGGCTGTTCAATCCTGCAAAGCTGACTTCGCCTTCATTGGGGAAGAATAGGGTACAGGTGAAACTGCCGTCGCTGTTGGGTAAGGCAATGAGCATATATTGACCCCTAGGCCAGATGTGTAGCGCATGCTTTTCGATGCGGAAGCCTCCGCCTTCGGCGGGAGGGATGCTCAATTCTTTGTAGCCATGTGTGAGCCAGTCTACATTCGACTGATAACCTGAGACTTGCTCTTCCATGCTCTGGCGAATCGAAGAAGCCGCACCATCTCCTCCAATAATTAAATCCCCCTTGATGGAATGAATAGCACCGGTATTGGCATCTTCTGTAGTAATTTTTTTTGCATCAAAATCCACCTCAATCACCTTTTGGTTGAAATGAATCTTTACACCTGCTTCCTCTGCTGCCGTCATCAACATTTTATTCAATCCTCCTCTGGGAATGGAGTTGATATACTCACTATCATCTTTGCCATAAGGGGCAAACTTGAGTCGGCCCTCCCGATCATGTAGCATACGCCCAGGCATTTTCACTCCCTCTGCTAGAATAGCATCAGCTAAACCGACTTCTTTCAATGCCATAATCCCTCGATTGGAAAGTGCAAGATTGATGGATCTTCCCGCACTCATATCTACTTTGCGCATATCTGCTCTACTTTCAAAAATCTCTACCTCCCAACCTCGTTTAGCTAAGTAAATCGCCATCAACGAGCCAGCTAATCCTGCTCCTGAGATTAAAATATGTGGTTTTTGCATGGTCTTATATTTTGTTTTCTAGATTTGTGTTGAATTGTGCTGCTAGCGAAGTTAAATAAAAAAACGCAATCCTAAAGCATAATTCTAGGCAGATTCCCTAGGCACTAAGCTAGAATTGTTCATTAACATCTAAATAATTTTATAGATCAATAGTTTTCATTTTCCATCAAATCCTACTATCTTTTGGGATATTAAAGTGCGCTTTTGGCAGAAATTATCTCATTTTTAAATCAATACTTATGTTGTACCAATTAAAAGAAAAAATATGGACCTTTAATGATAATTACACCATCCGTGATAAAGATGGAAATAATGCTTATCAGGTAATTGGTAAAGTCTTTTCTTGGGGAGATAACCTCAGCTTTCAGAAAATGTCAGGGGAAGAAGTTTTCAAAATTAAGCAGATCTTATTGAGTTTTATGCCTAAATATACCATTACTCGAAATGGTGAGGAATTGGCAGAAATCCGCAAAGAGTTTGCTTGGTTTAAGCAAAAGTTTGTGTTAGATGTTCCAGGCCCCAATGATTATACGATTTCAGGAAGCTTCTGGCAAAGAGAATTTGAATTTTTGAGAGGTGATAAAGTGGCGGCGGTGGTATCTAAAAAGTTTTGGAATTGGTCCGACACTTATGGAATTGATATTATAGAAGGAGAAAACGAAGAGTTGATCCTAGCTACGGCAGTGGTTATTGATCTAGTGCTCTTTGAAAATAAGAACAATAAGAATAGAATAAAGCTTTAAGGTAACTAGGGAGTCTTTCTTGGAGCATCCCTAGGGAAAGGCTAGGGCTTGCGTAGCTCAGCTTTTATGAAGCCTAAAGGCTTTCTAAAAGCTAAGAAATATGCCAAACAGATCCTGTGCATATTGATAAGGGCTTGGGGCTGCACCCCGTGTACTGGAATGTCGCGCTTTCAGCGCTCTATGGTTTTTGCGGGCTGAAGGCCTGCCCTTCCGATGCGAAGTGTGTCAGCGCTTCGCAGATCGTGGACTGGGATGCCGTACTTTCAGCACTTGGAAGTTGATTTTTCGCGACGGGCTACACCCAGTTGCATTGGAATGTCGCGCTTTCAGCGCTCTATGGTTTTTGCGGGCTGAAGGCCTGC
>CAZOLU010000194.1:0-5892 GCA_964580485.1 uncultured Saprospiraceae bacterium
ATGCATGCATCATAAGTGTAGGCAAAAAGCCAAGCTGCGAGGCGGTAAAGCCCCTTGCACAGCATTATGTAATAACTTTCTGGACGCTACACTTAGCCCAATAAAAAAATAAAATGTAACAAAGATGCAGATCCTTAAACAGTTTATAGGGCATAATGCAAAGGTTTTTATATCTTTTGGGAAAGAGGAGAATTGCTCAAAACACCTTTGAAATTAGTAAAAAAAACGGAACTTTGTATGCTAGATTTGAATGTAAATAAAATTGCAGAATTGACAGGGCATAGAGCCGCAGTTTATCAACTCACTGCTTTTGATCATCCTGCGCGTTTCCTCTCTGCTGCAGGAGATGGCTGGATTGTGGCCTGGGATCTGAGAACACCCAAAGACGGACAACTTTTAGCAACCGTACAAGGGAATATTTTTGCCTGTCAGTATTTAGAACAGCAACATTGGGTTGTGGCTGGAGATATGTATGGAGGGCTGCATTGGGTAGATTTGGAAACACAAAAAAACTTTAAATCTTCTCAACTGCACCAAAAAGGTATTTACGACCTTAGGGTAGTAGGAAATTCCCTGATTAGTTTGGGGGGAGATGGTAGCATCAGTTGTTGGGATATTGAAAAGAGTCAGGCTACTCAAAGCCTACAACTTACACATGAACGTTTGAGAGCTATGGCGATTAGCCCCAATGCAGAAGAATGGGCTATTGCAGCAAGTGATGGTTACATCTATCTTTTGCAAGCGGATAACTGGCAATTGAAGCATAAGTTTAAAGCGCATGAAAATTCGGTGTTTTGTGTAGCGTATAGCCCTGATGGGCAATATCTGCTCAGTGGGGGGCGAGATGCTTATCTTCGAATTTGGGATATTCCTGCAGGTTTTGAAGAGCAACCAACGGAAGCTGCTCATCTTTTTACTGTCAATGCATTGGCTTTTCACCCTTCTGCGCCTTTATTGGCTACTGCTAGTCGGGATAAAAGTATCAAAATCTGGAGCTTAGAGGATTTTCGACTGTTGAAGGTCATTGATGCGTTTAGGGGAGGGCATCTCAATTCGGTAAATAATCTTTGGTGGTCTACTTATCAGAATTACTTGGTTTCTTGTAGTGATGACCGTAGTTTGCGTGTTTGGGATATAGAGTTTTAGGACTTTTTATGTCATTTCTTTTGTTTTTTCCCGAACTCTACTCATTTTTGCAAATTCTGAAATTTCAACTGAATAGAACGCATGATTTTATCCGATAAGGCAATTAGAAAAGCAATAGATGCTGGTGAGATTGTAATTGAACCATACGATCCAGCGTGTTTAGGCACCAACTCTTATGATGTACATCTTGGAAAATACTTGGCCACTTATGTAGATCGGGTCTTAGATGCTAAAAAACACAACAAAATAGAGGTGTTTGAAATTCCTGAAGAAGGCTATATTCTACAACCCAACACCTTATATTTAGGGGTGACGGAAGAGTATACCGAAACGCATAGTACAGTGCCTTTTTTGGAAGGAAAGTCTAGTGTGGGGCGTTTGGGAATTGACATTCATGCTACGGCAGGAAAAGGGGATGTAGGATTTTGCAATACTTGGACCCTGGAAATTTCTGCTACACAACCTGTTCGGATTTATGCAGGAATGCCTATTGGGCAGTTGATCTATTTTCAAGTAGAGGGGGATATTGAGAATTATTACAACAAAAAGCAAAATGCTAAATACATCAGCCGTACTGTGCAGCCCGTAGAGTCGATGATGTGGAAGAATAAGTTTTAGGTGAGTAGAGGGGGAGAGGCTAGATTAAAAGACGCTAGACGATCAGATATCATGAGAATGTCTAACAGTCTAGCGTCTTTTAGTCTAAAGCGTTTACTCAAAACCATTCACCCCATTTACCGTAGTGTATTTAAATTGTACTTTTTTGTCTGGATGAACAATTTTAAAGGCAGACTGTACCATCAAAGTTGCTTCATGAAATCCACATAAAATCAGTTTCAGCTTACCAGGGTAGGTGTTGATATCTCCGATAGCAAAAATGCCAGGAACATTAGTACTGTAATCAAAAGTATTCACCTCTACGGCAGAGCGGTCGATATTCAAGCCCCATTCGCCAATAGGCCCCAATTTAGGAGATAATCCAAATAGCGGAACGAAGTGGTCTGTTTCAACACGTAAATCCTCCTCCTGTCCTTTGATTTTAATATTCACCGCTTCCAAGTTTCCTTCTCCCTCTAGTCCAACCACCTGAGCTTCTGTAATCAATTTAATCTTACCTTCAGCATCGAGCTTTTGTACTTTTTCAACAGAATCTAAAGCTCCCCGAAAGCCTTTGCGGCGATGTACCATCGTCACTTCTTTAGCCACATCAGCCAAGAAAATAGTCCAGTCTAAGGCAGAATCCCCACCGCCAGCAATCACCACACGTTTGTTGCGATAAAACTCAGGATCTTTGATGATGTACTCCACCCCATTATTTTCAAAATCACCAATATAGGAAATAGGCGGTTTGCGAGGTTCGAAACAACCTAGACCACCTGCAATAGCAATCACTGGAGCAATATGAACCGTACCTTCTCTTGTAACCAACTTGAAACGACCATCCTCCATCTTTTCAATGGTTTCGGCGCGTTCTCCTAAAGTAAAGCCAGGTTTAAAGGGTTCAATTTGTTTCATGAGGTTGTCTACCAACTCCCCAGCAAGTATATCAGGAAACCCTGGAATATCATAAATAGGTTTTTTGGGATAGATTTCGGCAAGTTGTCCGCCTGGCTGTGGGAGGTAATCAATCAGATGGCAACGCAGCTTCAAAAGCCCTGCTTCAAATACCGTAAAAAGCCCGGCAGGCCCAGCACCAATGATTAAAATATCCGTTTCTATTGCTTGATTCATAATTATATTTTTAATGCATCTGTCAATGAGCCCACAAAGGTCGTAAAAAAAATGCAAAAAGAGGGCTGAAATTGGACATTTGTTTAGATTCAATCTAATTAGATTCAAGACTTCAACAGCACAATACTAGAAATGTTTAGCCTAGCGCATTAGCTTTGTTGCTATACAAAAAATGCAGCCCTTCAGGGCTGCACAGCTATAGTTAGTTAGGTATCTACGGTATTTTAAGCTTGCGCTAAATCTGCTAAGATAGCGTCTAGGTCTAGCTCTTTTTTCAATTGATCGATAATTGTCTTGGCTTGGGTCATTTGTTGTTGGAGTTCTGCTACAACTTCAGGAGCGAGTTCGGTACTACTAGTTGTACTATCCTTGGATTCTTTTTGTTGTAGCTCTGTTTGTAGCTTTTTGTAGAGGGCCTCAATTTTGGGCATTTGAGCGATTACTTTTTGTTGTGCCTCTTTCATGCGCTCTTGTACTTTTTGATGTGAACCTTTAAGAGCATCCACAAAAGCTTTGAGCTGATCTACCACTTTGGCCAATTCCTGCTCATCGGCAGCAGAGATCTCTTTTTTCTTATATTTGGCAACGACTGCTTTTACTTTGCTAAATCCCGTTTTTACTCCACCTAGCTTTTGTGCCAGATCTTTGAGTTGGCTTTTGAGTTGCTCTTTGATTCCTCCGCTGCTGCTTGTTTCTTGAGTGTCGGTACTAGAACTACCTGTTTCTTCTTGCTCTTGGAGTTCTTCGGGCCTGGGTTGTTGTACTCGACCACCTGAGGCATTGGTAGCTTCTTCTGCGCCAGATGCTAGCTGTACCGCTAATTTTACCATGGCAAACATTCTTTTCCCTTGTTTTTTGATAATGGCCATTTTGGCAGTACCTTTCTGAGGAATGAGGTTGAGTGCTTCATTCCCTGCTTCACCAGAGATATAGCATTTGCCAATCATTACATTTTTCTTATTCTCTTTAAATTTGTCTTTCAGATATTTTTTCCAGTTGTTATCTTGCTTTCCTGGGACAAAAATGGTCGTCTTTTTTCCGGGTCTATCTGAAAATTCAAAATCCGTTAGGATAAAAAAGTCTACTTGATTGTCTGCTCCCTTATGTGCCTTTTTGGTGGCATTGATCAGAGGACGAGCTATTTTTTTATAATCATTGAAAGTTATACCTTCTTGGAGCTGTTCAGGGGTTAATTTCTTAATTTTAATCATATCAAGGGCAGTATATTAAAGAGCAAAGAAATGTTCAATATTCGACTTTGCAAAATGCTTTAGATTTCGCTAAAGATATAGAATTTGGATTAGAGAAACAAGGCATTTTTGAAGATTAGTAAATAAAGCAAAAGCTACTTGCCTATTCCATTTTTTATCATTATATTAGCTAGTTTTTGTATTCAAAAGTTAAGTGCTTTCAGTGTGGCTTGTAGCGTCTTGACTTGCATTCGTTTAGCCTGTATTCCAATCAGTGGTTCGGCTAAAATAGAGGAAGCTAGAGCTGCAAAGACAATCGCTACAAATATAGGTTGCCCAATAAGCTAAAGCTCTAAGGCCAGGGTAGCTACTACAATTTCCATCGCACCACCAGGGATAAAAATCAGCCCAATGAGCAAAGCCGTAGGCTGCGGTTGTTTACCCATTAGGGCACCTAGCCAAGCCCCTACAAATTTACCTAGAATAGCAAGGAGAGAGAAGATGAGGGTAGGCCAAAACTTCATGCCTGCCAGAAAATCTATCTGCAAGCCCAAGGTGGCAAAAAACAGGGGAACAAAAATTGCATGCAAGGTGTCGGATACACTGTTGCGGAGATTATCGGAAACCCCTTTAGCACTCCCAGCCCTAGTACCAGCGAGGAAAAAGCCTAAAATGGCATGAATGCCTAGCCATTGTGTAATGGCACCACAGAGCAAGCCCGCACTCAGAATCAAGGTCTGCGCAGCCGCAGGCTGCGCCAGCGCCGTAGACTCCACCACTCGCAGCGCCCAGTACAATACTCAACACCACAAAACCTACAATACCCAAGGCGGTCATGCTGAGCTCTACCGCATCCATTTGTTGTGCAGTAACCAAAGACATGACAACCGTAAACAAAAACCAGCCAAAAATATCATTGACGGCACAGGCCGAAAGTGCCAGCGAAGCCTGAGGCGTTTTGTTGATGCCCAAATCTCCTAGTGCTCTTGCCACTACCGATATTGCAGTGATGGAGGCGGCTACCGACAGAAAAAGTGCAAAAGACAGTGCAGTGGCTTCACTACCCCAGTAGCTTTCATCAAAGCTATTGAAAATGGGATAGCCTACAGCAATTGGAAAACTACCTCCATAATCCCAATGAGTATCGCTGCTCGACCCGACCGAACCGCATGCCCCACATCTACATGAAAACCCGAGGATAGGAGTAGAAAAAAGACCCCCAGCCAAGAAACGGTTTCCAACATAATGAGCTGTGCTTCTTTATGAGGAAATAGTAAAACTTGAAGATCAGGTGCTAGCCTTCCCAGAAGGGTGTGGCCCAAAAGTACACCCGCTAAAATCTCACCCGCTATTGCAGGAATTTTCAAAGCCTCACAAGCTATACTCAAGCTGCGTGCTGTGCCCAATAAAACGAGTACCTGTATTAAAAAAAAGGAGAATATGATTTTCGCTGAGATAGTGCATAGCCAAGCTGTCCTGATTCGTTGTGGCGCAAAGTTGAGGTATTGGCCATGCAAATTCAAAGTATCCTACTTTAATTTTTGTGTTCTTTTCTCATCCTTTTCAGAGCTTTTGACTTGGTCTAAGATCTCCCGATGACTAATACGTTTTCGATAGTTTTCCTTTTTTATGGAGCGTTTCAGCTTCTTTTTAGATGTTTAAGTAGTTGAATCCCTTTACTTAAGAATGTTGGTTTACATTTTTGTAACTATTTAGCCCCATGATCGCCGAACCCTATGCCAAGGGTCCCAAGGAGAAAGGGAACGGCTCGGTCAAATTGCGCTGCTAGGATCCTTTCGCTTCGCTCAGCCCCTCGTCTAGGACG
>CAZOLU010000194.1:5902-7229 GCA_964580485.1 uncultured Saprospiraceae bacterium
CAGCAACCCAGCCCTAGCCTTTCTCCGAAGGAGTCAAAGAAGGCTAGGGCTTAAGAAAACAGGCTAAATAGTTATCTTTTTAATTTTTAGCCAGCCTTACATCTGGTGCACCGCCGAAAAAGCCGATTACAAAAAGGCAGTAGATCTATATGCTCAGGCAAGTGATCTTATTCAAATGGTATATGGAAAGCAGCATTTTCGCTATTTGCAAACTACAATCAATCTGGCAAGGGTTAATGGACGCATAGCAAATTTTGATGCCGCCTGGCAATCATTAACTGAGGTGATGAATATTGCTTCAAATGCAGAAATAGAACATAAGTTTGATCAGAAATGGCTGAAAAATGTCAGTTCACTTACACATAGTTCTAATCAGTATCTCCTTCAGATGATCGCTGCTTTAGATCTGACCTATATCTTATTAGGTAAAGACCACCGCATAGAAGATCAAAATACTAAAAAGATGCTTGTCGCAGAGTTGGCAACCCAACTGCTGCATAGAGCAAAAAATCGGCTAACAACTGAAGAGGATAAATTAGAAATTCTAGCTAAAAGTAGCCAATGGTTAGACAATAGTTTGGTTGTATTTGATCCAAAAAGTGATGTAAATAAAGCATTCCGCCTTGCAGATCAGAATAAATCTGTCTTGCTTCTACAAGCTACAAAGTCAGAAAAGGCATATCATTTAGGCGATCTGCCAGATTCCCTGATGATGAAAGATAAACAACTCTTAAAAAAGCAAGCAAGACTAGAGGCTAAACTATATGAGTCCCTTCCTGACACAACAAAGGAGAAGTTGAGAAGTCAGCTTAATAAAGTTAATGAAGACCTCAGAGCATTTGTACAAGAATTTAAGGAAAAGTACCCTAAATATCACAAACTGAAATATCAACAAGTTGACGCAAAGCTAGAAGATATTCAGAAACTTTTAGATGATAAAACCGCCATGCTTGAGTATGTGCTCACAGATTCAACCTTACATATTTTTAAAGTAACTAAAAAGGATTTAAAATGGTATCAGAAGCCTATCCTGGCTGTAGAGCTAAATGAAAAAATTAACAAGCTGCACAAAAGTTTGAGTGATTATAGTGCCTTAAATGAGGCGGCGACCGAAAATTTTCAAACTTATACCAAATTAGCTTATTGGTTTTATCAACAAATGTTGGAGGAGACGCTTTTAAATGAGGAGCAAATTGAAAATTTGATAATTGTTACAGACAAAGCATTGGGCCATCTACCTTTCGAAAGTTTTTTACTAAAGGAAGTAAAGACCAATACTTCGTTAAATATTAAGCGGCAATTTTGCCTTTTTGATATAGTAGGAGGA
>CAZOLU010000195.1:0-7198 GCA_964580485.1 uncultured Saprospiraceae bacterium
TCACCCCATATTCCTTGAATTTGGAAATGTCAGAAGGGTCGATATGCTGGGCATGTTCAATTCTGAAACGATGATCGCTTAGATCCGGAAACTTTCTAAAAGCTCGACCATAAGCATCTAGCACCTCTCGGTTTGCTCGATCTCCGATGGCATGGGTGCAGATCTGAAAGCCATGTTTCAAGCCTTTTTCTGCCATAGTTTCGATGAGCTCTACGGGTAGGGTGGGGTTGCCATAATGCCCTGCTCGATCGGCATACTCATCTATCATCCAGGCACCTCGAGAGCCCAAGGCACCATCAGCATAAAGCTTGACGGCTCGAATCGTGAGCCAGTCGTCAATTTTAGGACCTTTCTCAAACCATGCTTCTAGAAATGGATCATAGGCCTCTTGGGGTTGGTCATAGTTGCTAAAAGACAGCATAGCCCAAAGTCTAAGCCTAAGATCGCCCGCGGCAAGCGCCTTTCGGTAGATCTCAATCGCTTGGGCATCGGACCCTGCGTCCTGAAAGCTAGTAATACCGTATTTTAAACATTCTTGTACCGCAGATTTTAGATCTTGATAGAGGCTTTCTGGATCATCTTCAGGAACTTGTTGTTGAATCACTGCCATGGCGTTTTCTGTAAAAATACCCGTAGGCTCACCATTGGGATAGCGAATGATTTCCCCTTCTTCTCCAAAACCCATCTCTGGATTGACCCTTGCGAGTTCCATGGCTTTGGCATTTGCCATGAGGGCATGCCCACTAGCATGAATGAGCATAACCGGATGCTTGGGACTAATTTCGGAGAGTCGCTCATGGGTTTGGTAGCCTGTAATGACTTCATTGGGCATACTGTCCCACTTGCTTTGATGCCAGCCTCGACCGATAATCCATTGACCTTCTGGGCTATTTTGTACAGCTTCTTGCACTTGCTGAATCATGGCGGTGTAGCTTTTGGCTTGGCTTAGGTTGAGCTGGCGACTTTGCTTACCTAAGGCTAGGAGGTGTGCATGACTTTCAATAAATCCAGGAATCATGGTTTTCCCTTGAAGGTCTTGTAAAACCGTAGCTTCTCCTTGATAAAGTTTAATACTATTAAAATCTCCAAGGGCTATGATCTTTCCATCTTTAACAGCCACAGCTTCTACCACCGTATTTAGGCTATCAACGGTGTAGATGGTTCCATTGTAATAGATGGTATCCGCATGGTTAATGTTAAGGGTGCAGGCACTGAAAAAAAAGAGTATGGATAGAAATAAACCAAAGTTTTTTAACATGATGCTAGAGATTTGGAATGACATATCCAAACTAGGATAAGGCTATTATCTAAAAGGCACTGATAATGACTTAGGGTAGAAAAATTCGGTTGATAAACTTCTTTTTGGGATCTTTCTCTCGTTCTTTTTGTAAAAAATTGATCCCTCGTTCTAGAGAGGCTTTTACACGATCTCTTAGCGCAAAGGCATTTTTATCTCCATCATCAAATTTGAAATGTTCTGTAGGGATGGCTTGCCCAAAGTGAAAATAAAACCGCTGTGGCTTGGGCAAAAAAGTAGGGCCAATCCCTTTGACGATAGGAATAAGGAGGTCTCTTCGAATTTTGAAGGTGTCCATAAACTTACGTAAAGAAGGAGAGTTGAGCATGTCTCCCGAATCATAAACAATCTCATAGCACTCTTCGGGGCCTACCGAAGCTAGAGGTACAATAGGGCAGCCAAAGCGGATCGCCATGCGAGCAAAACCCACATGATTGCGCCAAAGCAGCTTGTAGGCCTCCCCCTTACGCTTGAAGGCTTCTCGAGCACCACCTGGAAAGACTAAGATATACTGTCCTTTGCGCATCAGGTCGGCACAGTTTTCTCGAGTACCATCTACTTCTCCAAATTTAGCAAGAAAATCACGAATAACAGGAACCTTAAAGTGGGCATGATCTACCAGCATCCGCAGGAAAATATCTTTTTCTCGGTATAGCTTCAACCAAAATAACGGCACATCCAACCCTCCAATAACGGTATGGTTAGACACAAAAAGCACTGGGCCTTTGTCAGGAATATGCTCTAGACCATAATATTTAGGCGCAGTAAGCCATTCCCAAGGCTTGAAAATACTAGCTACCAGCTCTACCTCGGCTGGACTTGGAGGGTTGATATCAAAGTTCATTTTTATGGGTTTAGATGCGGTTGGAACGTCCTATGGTTTTGCACAATACTCAAATTAACTTAGCTAAAAATAGGCTTTTATTCCCCAAATAAAAACCCTACTTCCTATAATTTTAGAAAGTAGAGTTGTTATTATCTTTTTGCTCTAGGTTCAATTAGCGTAGAGGTGCTCTGTTTTGCTCTGTATCTTGCATCAATTCGGCAAGCTCTTTGTTGATAATGTGAGCTACTTCCTGAGCCCGGTCCATAATCATATAATGGTTTCCACCTTCAATAAAATGGCTCGCTTTGACCTGAGAAGCTGGAAAAATCTCATCTTTAGTTCCGTGAATATGCACATAATTATCAGGAATAAGATCATTGTCCCAATTGGCAGCAGCCCATTGAGCCCAAGCAATGTGTTGGTCATCTGCATCGTGAATCATGGATGCAATATGATCTCGCCCCCTAGAGTTCGTAACTCCCATCAACCAAGTTACAGGTTTTACACTTTTGCGAAGAAGCCAAGCGGGGATTTGTACTTTGTCAAGGGGTAGGTTCTTGAGTAGTTTAATTTGCCAGGGTAGTTCTGACGGGTGCTTGATGGTAGAAACCAAAAACACTTTTTTCATCGGAAGTACCTTAGACAATTCTACCGAAATAATTCCACCTAAAGACATCCCTATCACCACAGAATTTTCATCATGAGTATCTATGTTCATACTCAATCTCCGAGCATATTCTGAGATCGTTTCTTTGGGGTGTATGGGGTCTAGGTGTTCAAGAAAGTGGATATCTTGACTCAACAAAAGTGGAGCAAGATTGTCAAACATTCTCTTATCATTGGCCAATCCAGGCACACAATAGACTCGCAACATACAGTAGGCATTGATTAAGTAATAACAAAAAATACTTGTCTTTTCTCCTCCCACAAAATGCAACTCAATCCACTAAAGCTCAAGACTTTCTGAGAAATCTTTGTCAAATAAATAAATACTAAAATAGGATAATTAGTTCAAATATTTGCATTTTTTTGTAAAAAACCAAATTATTTATGGAAGAACTGAACTTCTTGTATAGATCATTACGGTGTAGATCTGCGTTTAATAATACTCGCCTATTCATTGAATTTTCGATTTTTGAGAACAAAAGATCACAGCTTTACAGCTGAATCCTAATAAAATTGTATCTTAGTTCTTTATTTATGCTATGAAAATAATGATTCGAATCCTAGAGATATAAGCTGCTGTGTATGAATTTATTTAAGTTGAGTTGGAAAAACCTAGTGTCTAAACCTCTGTCAATGGGCCTGAGTTTAGTCTTAGTTGCTTTGGGGGTGAGTCTGACCTCTATCCTGTTTCTAATCAATAAGCAATTTCAGGATCGTTTGTATCGAAATATCCAAGGGATCAATATGGTGGTGAGTGCCAAGGGTAGTCCTCTGCAAATGATCTTATCTAGTGTATATCATATTGATGTCCCTACGGGAAATGTTCCACTTAAAAAAGTAGGCTGGCTTAAAAAAAATAAATATGTAGAAGCGGCGATCCCTTTGGCCTTGGGCGATAGTTACGAAGGCTACCGAATTGTCGGTACTGAAACTTCTTTGGCAGAACATTACCAAGCCGAACTTAGGGAAGGAAAACTTTGGGAAAAAGATATGGAGGCGACGATTGGAGCTAAAGTTGCAGCTAAACTAGGAATCAAAATTGGCGATACTTTTTATGGGGCGCATGGTTTGGTGAATGACAATATGCATGTACACGAATCGCATGCCTATACTGTGGTAGGTATTCTAAAACCTAGCAATACCGTACTCGATCAGCTCATCTTAACCAATGTCGCTTCGGTCTGGAGAGTGCATGAAGAACATGATCACAATCATGGAGATGTTCACGATCACAGCCACGATGACGACCATAACCACGATCATGGAGATGCTCATGATCACAGCCACGATGACGAACATGATCACGATCATGGAGATGCTCATGATCACAGCCACGATGACGAACATGATCACGAGCATGGAGATGCTCATGATCACAGCCACGATGACGAACATGATCACGAGCACGCTCATGGAGATCAACAGGAACTACCTCCGATTTCAGAAGAAGGAAAAGAGGTGACTGCCGTTTTGGTAAAATATGCCAAAGATAGCAAGGGCAATACCTCTGCGATGGCGGCAACGATGCTACCCAAATTTATTGATGAAACTGAAGGCTTAGAGGCTTTAGGCTATGCTATTCCTGCTTACGAGTTGCAGCGATTGATGGAAAATATGGGTTTGGGCGCACAGTTTTTGTACGTTTTGGCTCTGATTATTATCATCATTTCGGCCTTTAGTATGTTTATCTCCTTATTCAACTCGATGAAGGAACGCAAATATGAAATAGCATTGATGCGTACCATGGGAGCTTCGAGGCTACAACTCTTTTTTATGGTAACTCTGGAGGGCTTTCTAATTGCCCTTTTTGGAGCAATATTAGGCTTTTTGATTAGTCATGGAGGAATGGCAATTTTGTCGGGTTACCTAGAAAGTACTTATCAATATAGCTTTTCGGGGCTGACCTTTTTGTTTGCTGAATTGTACTTGTTTCTGGGGGCTTTGCTGATCGGATTTTTGGCGGCGCTTGCGCCGGCGCTGCAGGCCTATGGTACTGATATTTCCCGAACCTTATCTAGTTAAATTTTTGTGTAAAACGCCCTCTAATTTTGGATATCAACCTGCATTTGCAAGTTTTAAAACTAAGTAACTTTAAAAATTATGAAACTGCCCAACTTGAGTTTTCGGCAAGTTTGAATTGTATTGTAGGGGAAAATGGGATGGGGAAAACCAATTTGTTGGATGCTATCCATCTTCTTTGTTTAGGCAAAAGCCATTTTCAATCTTCAGATAAACAGATACAGCGAATAGGGGCTGATTTTTATAGGGTAGAAGGTTTGTTCCAACGAGTATCAAAGAAGGAGCAATTGGTGGTGAAGTTTCAAAAGCGGAAAATCATTGAGCGCAACAAACAGGCTTATCAACGCCTTTCGGATCATGTTGGAAAGTTCCCCTTAGTCATTATTGCTCCTGATAATGCACAACTTCTTTTGGAGGGAAGTGTAGAGCGGCGACGTTTTATGGATTTTAGCCTTTCTCAGCTCAATCCCCTTTACTTAAAACAGTTGATGCAGTATAATAAAGTGTTGGAGCAACGCAATGCTTTACTCAAAGCTGCAGATCACCCTCTAGAGATCGATTTTGACTTATTAGAAACCTATGACCAATTGCTGGAAAGCCCTGCCAATTACCTTTTTCAAGAGCGCAGTAAGTTTATCCAACAACTTCATCCTATTTTTCAGGAATATTATCAAGCCATTTCAGGTGGAAAAGAAGAGGTGGAGCTAAACTATCAATCTCATCTGCAAACAGATACCCTTGCCAATTTATTACAAGCCGCAAAGGATCGAGATACCTACCTGCAACGTACCAGCAAAGGGGTACATAAAGATGAACTTCAGTTGAAAATAAAAGGACAAAAGCTCAAAAATTTTGGTTCACAAGGGCAACTTAAATCCTACCTGCTTGCTATGAAACTAGCACAATACGAGTTGTTACGACAAAAGCAGGAGATCAACCCAATTTTACTTTTAGATGATATTTTTGACAAGTTGGATGCTAAACGAGTGCGTCAGCTCCTAGATCTTCTCTTAGAGCGATCTTTTGGTCAGATCTTTATCACCGATACGCATGAAGACCGGGTAGCCAATATTTTGGAAAATGTGAAATATAAAACCAACTACAAAAAGTTTGTGATCAAAGATGCTACCGTGATAGATGTAATAGAGGCCTAATGGCTGTTGTGTCGAATCATCATCGTCAAGCGACTTTCGCAAATTTTCTTAGCATCTGCATTGAAAATTTCAATACGCCAAACATGGGTGCTTCGACCAATATGCACCGGACGACAAACCCCCTCCACATAACTACCTTCCAATACCGAACGCAAGTGATTGGCATTCAATTCAAGTCCCACGGGTTGTGTGGCACTCAGATCCTCTAAACATAAGGTAGAAGCTACACTGCCAAGTGTTTCTGCCAAAGCTGCCGATGCCCCACCATGTAAAATGCGCATAGGTTGCACCGTTTGTATATTAACTGGCATACGAGCCTTCAAATAATCTTCTCCAAAGTCAGTAAATTTTATCCCCAAAGCAGACACAAGCGTATTTTCACTCATTTGATTGAGCCCCTCTAGCTCAAAGGATTGTTTCCAAATTTTCATCGCTTAGTTTTTACAGCGGTTTCAATAAATGCGAAACAAATATAGTTTAATTATACCAATCGGTATAATTTTTTAACATGAAACTTTTCCGAGTTTTTTATAACTTTAAACTGTGGAATAATTGAGGGCATTACTTGCTGAAATGCTTTGTCGATCTAAATAATTTTATGAGAATCTACGGAATACTATTTTTAGGGCTATTTTTAGGGCTGTTTTCTTGCAAAAAAGAGCAAAAGCCTAGAGCCATTCATTTTTATCATTGGAAATCGCAGATGAACATCAACCAAAGGCAGATGAATGCCTTGGATAGTTTGAATGTTCAAAAATTATATCTTCGATTTTTTGATGTAAAGAATGGTGCCAAGGGGCCAGAGCCGATTGCAGTACTCAATTGGAAATATTTTGATTTGGGGCGGCAGTTAGAGATCGTTCCCGTAGTATTTATTACCAATAACACCTTAAAACAACTAGAGTACGATTCGGGCTTGGATACCTTAGCAAGCAATATGGCCATGAAGTTGGAGAAAATGATGAACAGATTGGATACGGTGCGTTTTACAATCAAGGAGTTACAACTAGATTGCGATTGGTCATTAGAAACACAAGCCAAATATTTTAGATTACTCAAATTATTGAAAAGAGCCCTACCCCAAATCAAAACTTGGTCGGCTACCATACGTTTACATCAAGTCAAGTATTTTACGCGCACTGGTGTACCTCCTGTAGATAAAGGGGTGCTGATGTTTTACAATATGGGGAAAATAGAAGAGTGGCAGGAAGACAACTCCATTTTGAACCTAAAAAC
>CAZOLU010000196.1:0-680 GCA_964580485.1 uncultured Saprospiraceae bacterium
TTCAAAGGAGCTAACAAAGACCGAACTCTTGCCCAGTGCCGACTACTATAGGTATGCCCCTTCTCCAATTTTTCACCATAAGTAGGAGCCATGGCTAAAATAGGTTGTAATCCTGATTTCGACTTCTGAGTTAGGCTATTGCCCCAAAGAGTAGCAGAATAGGCATAAGAGATGGAGCTATGCTTTAGAAGATAATCCAACTGATTGTACTTTGTTGAGTTAGCAGACGAGCTACAGATCAGGCTCTCAAAAGGGATATAAGTCAATAGTCCATCAGGTATAATAATCAAACGTTCTGGAAGGCTCTGCTGTAAACTCTGGGGAATTATTTTTTTGAATAAGCTATGACTCTGGGTAGCCAACTGTTGAAAGGCCTCGGCTTCTTTAGTTTTCAACAACTCTACATCCGTTAATACTTTGTAATAATTACTCAACTCTTTTTCAAATTGGGCATTTATAGGGTATTTGAATAACTCCAACTCCTCTGCTGTAACTTTAAATATAAAAAAGTAATGTGGAGTTAGTACATATTCCAATAAGGTTTGATTTTCCTCTTTTAAAGTGCTTTGCAATTGATCCAACTTGATGGGATCTGCCTCATATTTTAATTGAAGATAGCGAGGATAGTCTTTTTCTAACTGTTGTTTTCAGAACCACAAGACAGCCTTGATCATTCCTTC
>CAZOLU010000196.1:690-7197 GCA_964580485.1 uncultured Saprospiraceae bacterium
TTAAACGGAGTAAAGCCTCTCTCTTTTCATGTAAATAATTAGCATAACGCTGTTCTGCAAGGCTATCCCCTACCTCCTTTGCCCTAGATTGTTCAGCAGTATAATAATTGATGTCGTATATCAGGCTACGCTCTTTTTGTAAAAGATCGGCAGGAATATTTGCAAAACGCTGTGCCTGATTTTCTTTGAGTGCATCCAGTAAAAATACTGCCTTATTTTTTTCGGCAAAGGTAAAAGCCTCTTCTAAATATGAGGGATCTCTTTCATTTAGATAGAGTTGATGTGCAATTGAAATGGCCTGCTCGAAAACTAGTGGAACTTCTTGTAGCAAGAGCGTCTTTGCCCCTTTAGTACTCAACTGTTGGCGCATTCGGTCTATCAATGCTACGGTTTGTAGTGCCGTAGTGTAGATCTTGAATAGATCGATAGCGGTACTGTCTGTTTGATACAAGTCCCATTCTGCGTGTAGCTTAGCTTTGAGTATTTTGAGTGCTTGTGGATCTTTGCGAATAAAATTGAGGAGCATTTCGTCATTTAGTGCTTTGCCAGTAAGTTGAGATAGCGCTTGGTCAAAGTACTGAATAGCTTTTTGATACTGGGCTTGCGTGGCATAATAAGCGCCTTGGGCGCGCAGCACCAAACTAAATTCAGGTAGTCTAAAAAAGGGGCTCAGCTCTTTTCTAAGTGCTATCTGCTGCTCTATTTCTTGAAAAAAGTCCTCATCTCCATTCACTCTTGCATGATCGATCAAGGCTTCTAAATACTCAAACTGAGCATGCCCCATTCTCGAAGATGCTCCTAAATCATAAGTACTAAGATCTACTTTTTGGCCCGTTTGTAATAGCCACTGCAACTGAATATTTTGAAAACTAAAATAGTCATATTTTACAGACTGTAAAGCCTCCTTTCCTTTAAGTGCTGCAATTTGTACTTCGGCAGCAGCCAAGTATTCAGCGGCACTTTCAAATGCGCCAGCATGAAGTTCATTCCGAGCCAAAAGATTGTAAATTTGCAACAAGTTTCCAGAAAACAAGTCCGTTTCTGTCTTTAGCATATTTCTTGCCTGAGCAGCAGCTCTTTCCAAATCTCCTTTGGCTGTTAGTACCCTAATAATACCCACGGCGCCCAAAGTTGTAGCTTCTGTGTTTTCCGATCCGAAAACATCTATCGACAACTGATACTGTTCCATGGCTTTTTCCAAATCACCTTCTATACCATAAAGATGATTGGCATAATATTGATAAATACTGGATTTTGTTTCGGGTTTTAAGCCTGTGGTGGAAGGAATGTAAGTCGTAGCTTTTTCCCAACAAGCTCCTACATCAACAAGCCCTCTACCTTCAATCGTGTAGCCGAGTAAGGCCTCTGTTGCTGCCAACAAAACGATCGCATCCCTTGCCTTCAATTGTTCAGCAAGTTGCTGAAGTTTTTTACAGCTTTGAAGATATATTTCAAAAGCCTCAGCTAATTTTCTATTCTGATTAAGCAGACTATAACTATGAACATAAACTGCAGAGGAGATAAAGAAAGGAACCTCTGCTTGTTGAAGGAATTGAAAACTGCTAAGTGTGGAGCTACTGGTATCCAACACCGCCACATACTCTGTATATTGCTTCCACCACAATTGAGCAATTTTTCGTTGTTGTGGCAGGCTATCTACGCTGCTCCATTCACTTGTATAGGCTTCATCCCAAGCTACAAGTTGTCCCTTTTGGGCCAGAGTGCTTGTTTTTTGAGCAAAAGGGAGTTGTGCAGAAAGTTCTGATACTGTCCCAAAAAGTACGAATATGCTGATGTATAAAAAATGCAATGTTGCAAAATGATTTTAATAAACTAAAAAGATATCCTGTACACAACAAGATACCTTTTCTATAATACAAAATCAAGTTCTGACGAAAAAGATTAGTCGTCGGTACGCTTTTCAAAGCGGATTTGTGCACGCTCGGCTTCCTCACGAGCCATCCCAATGCGATCTGCAAAGGAGTAGATTTCGTCTCGAGACATTTCTCCACTCAGTTGGATAGCCGACTCAATGGTATAATCTTGTGCAATTTTGATGAGCTCCTCCTTTTTGCGATCATCCATCGACATCATCTCTGCGTATTCTGCTAGTTTATCTTCCTCCGACTTGTCAAATTCTTTATCTGCCAAGGCTACAGCTACGGTAATCATAAAAACATTTTCCTTAGCAGCATCAGATACCTCTTCAAGCTCTACACGAGAAAGTGTAGGCGAGCGCATAAGTTCGGCGAAAGTACCCGTATCATCATCCAAAAACTCTTGGAAGAATTCTTTTTCTTCTTGTGCAATTTGCCCATCGGCCTTTGCCATTTCAATAAGTAAGCGAGCAAGGGTCTTTTTATCATAAGGATCAGAAACTGGTGCAGCTTTGATGCGGCGCTCAAACTCGGATAGGCGGCGAGCGATTTTCCAAGAGCTGGTTTCCTCATCATAATAAAAATTAAAGCTAACACGCTCGAATGCACCTACTACGGCACGCTTTTTATCTGCAGCGGAGTAGTTGGTTCCAGAAGTTTTGGAGCGTACGACCTCGTTACCTACCATGGCCGCAGTATTTCCAGCAACACCTCCCCCCACAGCAGAACGGATCACACGCATTAGGGAAGAACGCATACGGCTAATCAGGTTCAGACGAACCATACTTTTAATTTTATTGCCTGTATTGGTGGCGTCAATTCGAACAGCATTCTTTGCTTCAAAGACTTCACCTTCTACCTTAAATTTACAGTGCATAGTACTGCCTTCTAGGCGTTCCTCTAAGATCAGTGGTTTAATTGATTCGTAGGTAATTTCCATAACAGCCAGAGCTTTTATAGGGTTCTAAGATAAATTTTCAAGTTGATTTGATGCATTTCAAATCTAAAAAGGAGAAAAAACTACTATCCAATTGCGAACTTTAAAGCCCTCTCCTTTGACACAAGTTAAATAAAAATCTTTGAAAAAACTGAGCTTTTGTCCCAAAATTCATAAAAAAGCAAGGGACTTCTACCCAATCCTTGCAAAAGTCCCTGAGACTTATTTTGTTATTTCTAAAAGCTGAAACTAGGGCCGTTTGATGAGAATTTTACGTTGCAAGCGGAAACGCTGGTCTTCGATTACAAAAAAGTACATACCTGCAGGCCAATCATAACTATTGATTTGGAGTTGAGTTGCTCCTGCTTCCAACTGACCATTTAGCAATGTTATGCCTCTCAGATCCACCACTTTCCAGTTGTAGGTCTGAGGGAAGGCCTGATCAAATTCGACATTCACCTGATCCACCGCAGGGTTGGGGAAGAGTCGCATATTTGCCAATTGGTCTGCATCTACCATGGCCTCTTCTAGTTCATTAGTGCCTAAAGCATTTACAAAAATCCGAATATCACGACTACTTGCTGCTTGTAAAACCTTTTTATCAGCAGCCCCATCCATTTGAACAAAAGCAATCAACTCCAGCTGCGTCGTATCAATTTTGCTCAGATCCAATGGAATAGTATAAGCAACAGAGGCGGAATCATCAACCGACCAAGCCTGCGGATAATGAGTACCTACTGCATCGGGGATCATATGCCGGACCACAGCATGCACAGGCTCTCCAGAAAAATAGCTCAGAGAATCTTCTACGACCAAGAGATGCAGGTAATAATTAGCATTTGGCAAATCTTTCAATGCTTTGATTGTAGCAGCTACCATCAAGTTGGTTCCACCATAGGTATCAAATTCATCAATGCTGATTTCAAAGGCAGGATCTTCCAACATCTCCTGTTCAAAATCTATCTCCGTGAAAGCGTTGGAAGCAGAAGCATTAGATCCGATCCCTTTACCATTTACAATACCTCTAAAGGGAAGTGTCAAACCATAGAAGGAGACTCTTGCAGAAGGATCATTAGGATATTCATTATTAAACTGATCATAATTAGGAAAAGCAATATTGTATTGTGCCAAAATTACATCCTTCACCGCAGGTGTAGCATAAGCTAAATTATAGACATAGTTGTTCACGGAAGCAGAGCTTGGGAAAGCAGTACTTTCATTGGAGAAATGTTCAAAAAGCACATTCCGGGTACGCTCGCCAATCCATACATTATCAAAGGCAAAGCCCTCTAGCTGAATTGCAGTAGTATCATAAACCCCAACTGCCCCAAAAGCTACCCGAAAACGGAAGGCATCGTAATTTGTAAAATCATCTAAACGATAACGGGCGGTTTTCCATTTCGATTCGATACCAGACCAACCCCTTGGAGCAAGATCTTGTACACCAGGGCGTCCTCCAATTACATTTCTATTGTACCAGTTTATTCCCCGATCTACATCTCCTAGAGGCAACCATTCTCCTGTGTTGGTATTAAAATATTCAATGACCACCCCATCATTACCAGGATCTGTATCACTGAAATAATCGAATTTAAGCATAGGTCTTTCCAGAGCGGTAAGGTCAAGACAAGGGCTATACACCCAGCCACTTTCATTCTGCCCATAAGGATCGTTGAGGTGCGTTGCCCAAACCTTGTTGTAAGCAGGAGCATTGCTAGTTTGAATCCGAATACCATTTGCCACCCCATGCTCCCAGATATTACTTGGCTGATTGCCCAGTTCGGCTTCCTCAATCCAATTTCCATCCGAATTTTCAAAATCCTCATCATAGGGGTAATCTGCAGTGATTGAGTCTGTAGACAAAACCACCACCCTAACGGTATCTGAATCAAAGCAGTAGCCCCTATTCTCTACATAAAGAGAGGTGTTGTAAACCCCAGGGGCCGCATAAAGATGCATGGCGGTATCAATTTCATTTCGAACAGGGCCAATCGTATAGTTTGCATTGCTAATGACCCCATCCCCAAAGTTCCAAACAGCCGTAGTTATAGAGTCGTATAAGTTGGTTGTACCAAAAAAATAGCGATCAAGATCCAGCAGATCATTATCTGGATCAAATACAATATCTACACCACCACAGCCCCCATCGACACTAAACTCGACATTAGGAGTAGAATGCACAAAAAAGGTATCTACAAAAGTATCTCGGCAAGCCATAAAGGTGTTGACAGTATCTACAAAATAAGAGGTTAGAACATGAGGACCAACACCCGCCACATCTGCCACAAATTGATCGGAGCCAAAAATCACTCCAGGGCCCATAAAACTATAAGTTCCTGTGCTTAGATTTGGCCTAAGGAGCAAAGTATCTTGACCAAGACAAGCCTGATGGGTCGTATCGCCCAATAAATTTACCCCCACAAAATGGTGTACGGGATTGGGGAAGACTGTTACGATTTGCGTATCTCTACCTATACAAGGGGTTAAATCTGCTACCTCATAAATAATAGTATCCACTCTTGGCATCGTCAGCAGGGGATTAGGATACTGGGGATTGGGAATATACAAATTATTCCACAAGGTATCTCCTCCCAAAACAAAGAAATACGCCTGTGTTGTTCCTGCAACATTGGGAGAACCCGTCAGCTCATAAGCTTCATCTGATTCACAAAAATAAGGTGCCAGCGAAAAACTAGGTTTTGGAATTGGATTCACTGTAACGGTCAGGATAGCAGTATCGGCACAGCTTGTTGTAGGATCGGTATAAACATAAGTATAATCAACAAAGCCTGAGCTGCCTGGCACGGTTGGGCTGAAAATAGCATTGGGTTGAAAAGCAGAATCTGTAGGATTGGTAATCGTTGGCCCAGCATAACTGCCCCCCGAAGGAATTCCAGTAAGAAAAGCTATGGTATCATTGGCACAAAACTCATCGGTAGGATTAGAAGAGGTCAATGAAATGGTAGGCGTTGGATTGACAATAAAATTTTCGGTATGAGAAGATACGCAACCATAGATACTGACATAGGTATAGGTAACATTAAAGTTTGCCAGGCCATTTCCAGTGTTTGCTGGGTAAAAGACGCCCAGGGAATCTACGGCAGTGCTTCCAGTGAAGTAAGCAGTATCTGCGGTGGAAGGTAGGGGAAAGGGTTGTAGGATGTCCAAAGGTTCATTCTTACAGTAAGTAAAGTCTGCGTGGCGTCCAAGGAAATAAGGTTCAATCACCCCATTTATTCGAAACGTAAAAGAATCTACCGTTCCACAGGGCCCTCCCGTAATAATCAAACGATAGTCGGTATCGGTGTTAATATCAGGATGAATAGCCGCAGGTAAGAAGCTTAGCGTATTGGCGGGATCTAAAAGTGCCACAATCGACCCTGCCTGAGACCCCGTCAAGGCGCGAATCCAAATTGTATCTGGAGATGGTGAAAAGCCACTGAGGTCAACCCATGGATCATCATGACAATACTCACTACTGTAATTAGCTGGAGGTATTGCAGTACCCGAACTGATGATGCTCACTTGATAGCTGATATTTGGACCAGGAATCGTAAGCGTAGAACCCAGTATACTCACCTGAATGGAAAAGCTAAAAGTCAGGGTCAAAACAGTGCCTGAGGGAATTCCCGTTGTATTGAAAACAAAGGATTCTGAACCTGGGGTGGTACTTAGGGGTACGACTGCATTGGG
>CAZOLU010000197.1:0-7190 GCA_964580485.1 uncultured Saprospiraceae bacterium
ACAAACCCTCGACTTTAGCTATAGCGAAAATGCTCAACATCTATGAAAATAGCACTTGTCAATACCTATATGCATGGAGGCGCTGGCAATGCCTGCCAACGCCTAGCACAAGCCCTGCTGCATACGGGTGCCCAAGCCACCATTATTAGTCGCAGCGAGGCTACTGCTGAGTATATACAGCCCCTGAGGGGCTGGCCCGCCTGGCAAGCCAAAGCAGGCTTCTATCTCGAACGCCTGAGCTTTCTTCCTCACGAAAAGTCCAAAGCCATTCGTTTTAGCTACTCGCTAGCCAACTTTGGAGCAAACATCAGCAAACTGCCCGCCATACAAGATGCCGACATCATCAACATTCATTGGATCAACCAAGGGTTTCTTAGCTTAAACAGCCTTAAACAACTGGGCAAACTCGGTAAACCTATTGTATGGACCATGCATGATATGTGGCCCTTTACTGGAGGCTGCCATTATGCAGGAACCTGCGAGCACTTTCTAAAGCAATGTGGCCATTGTACGGCCTACCTCAAAAACCCTAAACAAAAAGACCTTTCTCATAAAATTTGGCAACGCAAGGCACAGCTTTACCCGCAGCTGCCTCTGGCAGCAGTAACCCCTAGTACTTGGCTCAGAGATGTAGCCAAAAGCAGTAGCCTTTTTAAGGATATAGAAGTTCGTGCAATTCCCAATGCTATTGACACACAAGCTTTTCGCCCTATCGATTTTAGAGAAGCGCGCAGCTACTTTGGCTTACCTCAAGACAAGCAGCTTGCCCTATTTATGGCAATGAATGTCGATGATACACGCAAAGGCTTTCGCTACTTGAAGGAAAGTTTGGAGGCTTTAGATCCAGAGCAAGTACCCAACCTAGAACTTCTAGTAGCAGGTAAGGCAGAAGAAGCTTCTTTGCAAGGGCTTCCATTCAAAGTACATTATCTTGGATCGCTAAGCGGTAGTGAACCCATTATGCACGCTTACAATGCTGCCAACTTTTTTATTATCCCTTCTTTAGAAGACAATCTGCCCAATACCATCATGGAGAGCCTAGCCTGTGGCCGCCCCGTTTTGGGTTTTCGTACTGGAGGAATCCCCGATATGGTCATTCATAAAGAAACTGGATTTCTAGCCGACTATAAAGATGCCCAAGCACTAGCTCAGGGGATGCTTTACCTCTACCAAAATGCCAACACATTAGAAGATAGCTGTAGAGCAAAAGTCGAAAAAGACTATTCTTTTGAAAAGATTGCCAAAACTCATCTCCGTTTTTTTGAGGAGTTGATTCTACAAAAGTGATGATTTCAGCATTTTTTAGGCTGAAATCAAGCGAATCAGTAGATTTTACAGCTAAATATCAACAATGCGCCTTATATTTTTGTAATTTCGCACCCCACGATTCACAACTTACTTACGTTAATAACATTAGTTTTGTTCAAAAGCAGCTTTATAGGCTATTTGTTCGTATTAGTAAGGCATTGGTTCTTAATCGTACGCAAAAAATTATTCTATACCTGAAAACTGAGCTTGGAAAACATAAGGCATGATTGCTTACATCAAAGGAGTACTAGCACAAAAAAGTCCAACAGAAGTTATTGTAGAAACTGGAGGCTTAGGCTATCGAGTGCATATTACACTAAACACCTACAATAGTATCATCAATGCAAAAGAGGTACACCTACACACCCATCATCTAGTAAAAGAAGATCAGCAAGCCTTATATGGGTTTTCAGATCCTGAGGAATTGCAGGTTTTTGAGCATCTGATTTCTGTTTCTGGGGTAGGGCCGAATACTGCAAGGATTTTATTGTCTACGCTATCTCCCAAAGATATTCGTGCAGCTATTGTAGCAGAAAATGTAGCCGTTTTAAAATCGGCCAAAGGCATTGGTCCAAAATCGGCCAAACGCATTATTCTAGAGTTGAAAGATAAAATGCTGAAAGACAGTGGTGCAGTAAGTGCCTCTATCGCAGGAACTATGTTAATGTCTGAAAACCCTGTACGAGAAGAAGCCATTGCTGCGTTAGTAGCTCTAGGCTTTGCGAAGCCTCAAGTACAAAAAGTACTCAATCAAGTGTTAAAAACAGGAGTAACAATCTCAGACTCAGGAGAGTTGATTAAATTAGCGCTTTCAAAACTATCATAAGCTCAATCATCTACATTAAATCAAAAAAAGTACTATTTGGTAAAATCATTACACAACTAAGTTTTTAAAAGATTCTACACATAAGTAATAAACCACAATTACTTGCTTAAAACTGGTTTAAGCTATCCTATTTCTATTTTTGGATAGCCTAATGTTTTATTGTTCTCAGATAAGAGTTACTTTTGCAGGAATCTTTACCCTATGCTATTTAAACTATTTTGATTTAATGTAGTACCTGCCTTCTACAACAGGTGCTGATCCAATGTAATTTTATTTATGATCTTCAGAGGCGCTTTTAGTACATTAGTCCTACTTGTCTTGTTTCAAAGTTCCGTTTGGGCAACACATGGTCTTGAGGGAGGCTTTAATTTACCTGACCCCTATACCATTAGTTCCGATACCCTTCCTCCAATTTCAGAGCGATTTGGGAACTACTCAAATGAGGGCTCCGTCAACCCTTTCGACCTGAAGGACCCCAAGGTTATAGAAAAAGACGTAGACTACGATCCTGAAACAGGCTACTATATTATCACCGAAAAAATTGACGGTCGCAACTATCGCCCTCCTACCTATCTAACATTCGAAGAATATCTAGATTGGAAGGCAGCACAAGAGGATCAGGCCTATATGAAAAGTCTTTTTGATCTTAATCGTCAAGAAGTTGGTGATGACCCTATCGTTCCTTACCGAGAACGCATACAAAACAGTTTAGTGGACCGATTGTTCTGTGGATCTACGGTTGATGTAAGACCTCAAGGAAATATTGACCTCACTTTTGGAGTCGATTTTCAGCGTATTGCCAACCCTATACTTACAGAACGTCAGCAACGTCAAGGTGGTTTTGACTTTGATATGAATATTCAGATGAATGTGGTGGGAAAAATTGGGCAAAAGCTACAACTCTCCTTCAACTACAATACACAAGCTACCTTTGATTTTGATCGACAAATTAAGGTACAATACCTAACAGATACCCCCTGCTCAGAAGACGATATTGTCCGTAAAATTGATGCAGGGAATGTCAGCTTCCCCTTGCGTACCTCTTTAATTCAAGGACGGCAGAACCTCTTTGGCTTTATGACAGAGCTGCAATTTGGTCGGCTTACGGTTTCTATGGTCGCATCTCAGAGCCAAACCCAACGCAAAGAGTTACAAATTCAGGGAGGTGCACAACAACAAAGATTTGAGGTAAATGCGGATCAATATGATGAAGATCGCCACTTCTTTCTATCGCATTACAACCGAGAAACCTACGAGGAAAATATGAGAAATCTTCCTCAAATCAACACCCTTTTCAACATCACCAAAATCGAAGTTTGGATTACCAACGATCGAAATGTAACCGAAGGTGTACGAGATGTAGTAGCCTTTGCAGACTTGGGCGAAACCGACCCCAATGTAATGCTCGACGATAGCCGCCTGTTGGGGGCTTCGGAGCAAGGCAAAGACCTTCAAGGTCGCCGCCTGCCCGACAACTACGCCAATACCATCTATGATGAGTTGTTGGCAGACCCCAACTCTAGGGGACTCCAAACCACTATTGCCGCACTACAAGGTAGTTTTGGAATGACAGATGCCGAAGACTTTTCTAAAATTCGAGCTCGGCAGTTAGCCCCCTCTGAGTTTAGCTTTCACCCACAACTAGGGTTTATATCTCTCAATGTTTCTGTTAAGCCTACCGATGTAATTGGAGTAGCTTATCAATATACCTACAATGGAAAAACCTATCAGGTAGGGGAATTTGCGCAAGACCTCCCCATAGATGCCGATACCCTTAATGTGATGCACCTTAAACTACTCAAAGGGGTACGCCGCCGAGTGGATCTCGCTATTTGGGATCTGATGATGAAAAATATCTACTCCTTAGGTGCCTACCAGATCAATCCCGAAGATTTTCAACTCGATATCTTCTACCAAGATCCAGGAGGAGGGGGAATACGATTCATTCCAGAAGGCCCGATTGCCTCTGTTCCATTATTGCGTTTGTTGAATTTGGACAACCTCAACCGACAAGGCGACCCCTTCCCAGATGGGCAGTTCGACTTTGTACCAGGGATTACCATCTTACCACAAAATGGTAGGGTCATTTTTCCAGTATTAGAACCCTTTGGAAGCTCACTAGATAAAAAGTTCTGGGCAGACCCCAATGATCCCGCCACCAGGCATCCCCTCGCTCAAAAATACGTATATCAGCAACTATACGACTCTACGGTTACTATTGCAGAGCAATACCCTGAGTTTAATCGTTTTGTAATTCGGGGAACATACAAATCTAGTGTGTCTTCAGAAATTTCCTTGGGGGGATTCAACATTCCTCAGGGTTCAGTGGTGGTTTCTGCGGGGGGAGCTGTACTCAATGAGGGCACCGACTATACCATTGACTATAATCTGGGGCGTATTAAAATCATCAACGAGGCTTATCTCAACTCTGGGCAGCCTATTCGGGTGACCTTTGAGGATAATTCTACCTTTGGATTTAATCGACAATCCTTTTTTGGAACACGTTTCGACTATTTCGTTAATGAGAAGTTCAATATTGGAGGAACTTTTCTCCACCTTTCAGAACGTCCCTTTACACAGAAGGTAAACTATGGAGATGATCCTATTGCCAATAGTATCTATGGTTTTGATATTCAATACAGTACAGAATTGCCTTGGCTTACCAAAGCTGTTGACTTTTTACCCCTTATTAGTACCAAAGAAAAATCTACCCTAACCTTTAGTGGTGAATTTGCGCACCTCCTGCCAGGGTCTCCTCGTGTTATTGATCAGGCTGGCGATCGTGGTGGAGTGGTATTTTTAGATGACTTTGAAGGTGCTGCTAGTAATTTCAACCTCACCATCCCTAGTTTAAACTGGCGTTTGGCTTCTACACCAAGGGGTACAGGTAATGATCTCTTTCCAGAGGCTAACCTTATTGATAGCCTTCCTTACAATGATAACCGATCCCTTATTGCTTGGTATCAGTTAGATCCAGACTTGGTAACTCGACCACCAGATAATGTATCTGCAGAAGATGCTCGAAGCATTTATGTACGACAGTTTCGTCAAGATGAGATTTTCCGTAATTTCTCTACCAATGCTTTGCAATCTACCTTGTTGCGTACCTTCGACATGGCGTACTACCCTAAAGAAAGAGGCCCTTACAACTTTGATCCCAATTTTGATACCCTTGATGCAGAGGAGCACTGGGGAGGGATCATGCGTAGTATTCAGAACAACGACTTTGAGGCCAACAACATTGAGTTTTTGGAAGTTTGGGTCATGAGTCCTTTTAAAGAAGGTTTTGGTGGTGATGGTGGAGAACTTTACATTGAGTTGGGAGATGTTTCGGAAGATATTCTTCGGGATTCACGCCTATTCTTCGAAAATGGACTTCCCGATATGGCCTCTAGTGTACGTACCGACACCACCGTTTGGTCACGGATTCCTCGCTCACAGGCGATTACCAACGCCTTTGATAATGATCCAGCGATTCGAGATCGACAGGATGTAGGCTTAGATGGTTTTGACAATGAAGGTGAAGCTATCCATTTTAAAGAATACCTAGATGCTTTACAAGCAGCAAACCCTGTATTGTACTCAGAGGTTGTCAACGACCCTGCAGGTGATGACTTCCGATTTTTCAGAGATGAGTTTTTTGACACAGAACCAGTACCTGCTGGAGAAAATTCTATCATCTGGCGCTACAAATACTTTAACAATCCACAAGGGAATTCATCTCCAGACACCGACCAAAATACGGCATTCACCTCTACCTCTACAAATATTCCTGATACAGAGGATATTAATCGAGATAATACGCTGAATGAAGAGGAGTCTTATTTTCAGTATCAAATTCCGATCACCCGAGTGCCCAATACAGATTTGATGGAATTCACCCAATATACTTTTGACTCTGTTGGGGTGCAATATGAGGGTCCGAATGGTTCTGAAACTGTGTATTGGTACCAATTGAAAATTCCGATCAATCAGTTTACTAAAAGAGTGGGAGGCATCAACGACTTTCGTTCGATTCGTTTTATTAGAATGTATATGACTGGCTTTGAAGAGAAGACGGTACTTCGTTTTGCTCGATTGGATCTCATTCGCAACCAATGGCGGAGATACCTTCGTAGCTTGACCCAGGCGGGGGTATACATTCCTGCGGAGAATGATGACGAAACTGTTTTTGATGTAAATGCGGTAAATATTGAGGAGAATGGACAACGTACACCATTCAACTATGTGCTTCCTCCAGGTGTACGACGAGAGCAGGCCATCGGTGCATTGCCCAACACCTTTCAGAATGAGCAGTCGCTATCTATGAATATCCAAAACCTAAAAGATGGAGACGCTCGTGGTATTTACAGAGCTGTGAATTTTGATATGCGAGTTTATGAGCGTTTGAAAATGTTTGTCCATGCAGAGTCATTACCCAACAGCTGTACAGTAGAAAACGATCAAGGTGATCTGAGTTTATTTGTTCGTCTGGGTAGTGATTTTGAAAACAACTACTATGAGTATGAGATTCCACTCACCATGTCTACGGCTTTTGGCTCTGCAGAGCCTAGCGATATTTGGCTAGATGAAAACATCTTGGATTTTGCACTAGAAGTACTACGCCAAGTCAAGATCAACCGAGACCTAGCAGGTATTTCACTGAGCTCTATTTATACTGAAACCGACCCTGACAACCCTGCTAATCTTGTAAAAATCATTGGTAATCCTGACTTGGGAATGGTAGAAGGCGTGATGATTGGGGTACGCAATACTTTGGATGATGGTATTCCACGTTGTGTGGAGGTATGGGTCAATGAGTTGCGCCTTACGGGCTTTGATGAGCGAGGGGGTACTGCTGCACTCATGCGTACAGATATTACATTGGCAGATTTGGGGCAGGTGACGCTTTCTGGGCAATACCAATCTATTGGATTTGGACAAATTGAGCAAAGAGTAAATCAGCGTGCTCGGGAGCGGCTACTCCAATACGATGCTGCGGGCTCTTTCAATCTAGACAAATTCTTCCCCAAAGAATGGAAAATTCGCATTCCTTTTTATATCCAATATGCACAGG
>CAZOLU010000198.1:0-7178 GCA_964580485.1 uncultured Saprospiraceae bacterium
CCGAGGCAATTGGCCCAGAGAAATTCTCCTTTTGCAGTATATTTTACGAGAAAAATATCTTCTTCACCATGTGAGTTATAAATAGCATGTTGGTCTGGATGGGGATCGAAGTCGATGGTGCCTTTATAATATCCTAAAACATAAATATCTCCTTTTAGATCTAATGCAATAGCCTTCCCTTCAGCTTCGCCCCCATAGTTATGGGCGCTAATCATGCCGTTAGCCCAATCGATAGAGGGTTGTTGGGCATAAACTGCTAGGTAGCTCATCATATTTAAAGCGAATAGCCAAAAATATGACAGCCAAGTAGGTCTGTTTTGCATAGGTATCTACTGTCTATTCAAACTGAGAATCAGTGTTTTGATAATTTTGCAAGGCGTCAGTTTGGTTGTTCCATTGTGTGCTCAGCAATGGTTCATTTCCCTTTTACAAAGATAGCAAAGAATTTGCATAGTGCGAAGGAATAATAGGTTAAACGCTGATTTTTAGGATTTTGATACATTTTTTGTAAAAAATCTCCATCCTAGTTTATTGATTGAGCAAGTAGTTGAGCTCTACAACCCAGAGGTTATGTGTTAGGAGTTGATCCCAGTAGTTGCTTTGATATTGATGATAGCGCAACAACTCTTGCAGATAGTCATTGTAATTCAACTCCCCTAGGGAATAAGCTTTTTGCACCAAATTCAGTTGTTGTTCATAGAGTGGTAAAAGCTCTTTTTGGTAGTAGTTGAGGTTATTTTGTAGTTTTTGAATGTTCATTAATGCTATGCTCAACTGTGTTTGGAGCTGTTGCTCTTGCCAGCTCAACTGCTCTTTTTGCTGAGCTACGGCGAGGTCTACGGCTTGGAGCTGTGCTTTGTAGCCTTTGCGAAAGAGTGGGGTAGAAAAGCCAATTTGCCCGCCAAAAAAGGGCAGTGCCCCATCAACTACTTGCAATTGCAGGCCGGTCATCAATTGCGGTTTGAGTTGGCTAGCGACTATCGCCTTTTGGGCAGCAGTGGCGCTTAGTTGCTGGCGAGCGTAGGCTAGGTTGGGGTTGTTGCTCAGCGTTTGGCTAGTATCGATAGGTAGGAGATAAAGCGCCGTATCTAGGGGACCTTGCGATGCTTGTTCGGCAGGTAGCCAGAGTTGCCAGCTTTGCAGGCTAATGGCTTGGTCTTGCTGCCAGTTTTGGAGGTCGAGCTGGGCTTGTGCAGCCGCACGGCTTGCCGTAAGAACGGGCAATTGGCCTGTTTCGCCAAGCTGGGCTTGGCGGCGCGCCACTCGCTCGAAGTCTTGGTAAAGTGTGAGCAACTGGGCTTGCAGGCGTTGGCGGCTTTGCTGCCAGCAGAGCTGTTGATAGATATGCGCTAAGGCTCGGCGAATATCATTTTTGGTCATTTCCTTTCTCCTTTCGGCGAGTTGTACTTGCGCTTCCTGTGCTTGACGCTGACTTTGGGCGACGGCGGGCATATTGAAGGTTTGTTGTATGTTGAGGCTGTGGATGCCTTGTGTAAAGCTGGGGTCTAACTCCTCCCAACTGTAAGTCATTGTAGTGGGTTGCAGCTGTTTGCGAGCGTCTTTGAGGGCAGCTTGCTGCTTGATGTTCCAGTCTTGCTGTTTGAGTAGGCTATGCTCTTGCCAAGCAAGCTCTACGGCTTGCTCAAGGCTGAGTTGTGCATTTAATTCAGCTATTGGGTGCAGTAACGGTATGATAAAAACTACGAGTTTTAGGATTAAGGCGTAGCGATGTGTAGGGGTAGATGATGACATAGTTAAAGTGTTTGGTGATTTAAACTGTAAGCCCGTAGGCTTTGGCTGAGGGCCGTCAGCCCCGAAACGTAGCGCCCCCTTTGGGTGCCCATAATCATTCATATTATTCATTACTTTCGTCCGTGAACTTTTTGTAGATGACTAATCATTAAAACCTTTCCTTTTTTAGTAGGTAAAAACTAGCAGGCACGACGACCAAATTTAAAAGGGTGGAAGACAGCAGTCCGCCTAAAATAACCAGTGCCATAGGACTTTGAATTTCGTTTCCGGGCTCTCTGGCCGCTAGAACTAGGGGGAATAGAGCCAGTGCGGTAGTGAGTGCCGTCATTAGGATGGGGTTGAGTCGATCCAAAGACCCTTCGATGATGGCATCTTTGAGCTGAGCACCCTCTTGAAGCAATACTTGGTATCGGGAGACCAGCAGCATCCCATTTCGAGTAGCGATCCCAAAAAGGCTAATAAAGCCGATGATACTTGCGATAGAAATCACTCCTGAGCTAAAATAAATCATAAAAACACCTCCGATTAGTGCCATTGGTAGGTTGAGGAGAATGATAAAAGAGAGCCAAAGTTCTTTGAACTCTCGATGTAGTAGAAAGAAGATCACTGCCAAAGCCAGAAGCGTGGTGAGGAGGAGCATTTGGGCAGCTCGGGCAGCACTTTCAAATTGCCCACCAAATTCTACATAATAGCCTTGGGGTAATTGGACTTCTTCTGCTACTATCTTTTTCATATCATTGACCACCGACTGGAGATCCCGTCCTGCCACATTTGCAGAAACGACCATTTTTCGTTTTACTTTTTCTCGGCTAATGCGCTCTGGAGCGGAGCTAGAGACGACTTTAGCAACTTCTTCAAGTAAGATTTTCTCACCTTTGTGGTTGTTGATTGTAAGGGTTTTTATTTTTTCGATTTCATTTCTGGCTTCAGCTTCTAGGCGGAGGCGGAGGTTGAAGCTGCGTTCGCCTTCGAAGATTTGGCTAAGGACCTCTCCAGCTAGTGCTATTTCTGTAAAGTGGGTAAAATCGGCGATGCTGATGCCATGTTTGGCCAGCATTTCGTTTTTGGGGTAGATGAAGATTTGGGGGATTTCGACCTGTTGGTCGGTGCTAAGGTCTACGGCCCCTTCTACCTGAGCTATTTTATTTTTGATTTCATTCGCCACTTTAAAAAGTTGGGTGAGGTCATCTCCAAAGACTTTGATGGCAATACTTGATCGGGTTCCAGAGAGGATATGGTCGATTCGGTGTGAGATGGGTTGCCCAATATTGACGACGATACCGGGAATTTTGGCGAGGCCTTGCCGAATGTCGGCGAGCACTTCAGCTTTGCTCCGCTCTTGCATTTGTAGGGGGACTTCGATTTCGGAGGAGTAGACGCTTTGGGAATGCTCGTCGAGTGGTGCTCGGCCGGTGCGCCGGCCGACGAGCTGTATTTCGGGGATTTTCAGGAGCTCTTGTTCTACTTCTAAACCTATTTTATTGGTTTCTGACAAGGAGGTTCCTGGTTTGGTGACTACCTCTATGGTCAGGGAGCCTTCGTTAAATTCTGGTAAGAAGGATTGTCCTAAATTCAAGAGGAGTGCAAGAGCGCCAACTAGGGCTATTGCTGCTGAAGCGAGTACAAGATATCTGCCCTTCATGGTCCAGGGTAATAATCTGCGGTAGCCTTGGAGCAAAAAGTTGGTCAGTCCACTTTTGTAGGTTTTCTGTTGTTTTTTGTGTTGAAACTTTAGGAGAAAGCTACAAAGAGCTGGCGTAATCATCAAGGCGACGACTAATGAGGTGACAATGGATACCAAAAAAGCGATGCCCAAGGGCTGCAACAGCCGCCCTTCGATTCCCGAAAGGAAGAACAGGGGAAGGAAGGAGGCTATAATGATGAGCGAGGAGTTGAGGATAGAAGATCGCACTTCTGAGGTAGCTTCGAAGATCACCTGAATTTTGGATTGTTGTTGAAGCTGGGGCAGTTGTGCATTTTGGCGAAGTCGTTTGTAAACATTTTCTACATCAATTACAGCATCGTCTACCAAGACCCCTACGGCAATAGCTAAGCCCCCAAGGGTCATGGTATTCATAGACAGCCCCATAAAATAGAGCGTCATTAGGCTTGCAAAAATAGATAAAGGGATGGTGAGTACGGATATCAGGGTGGTACGCCATTCCATTAAGAAGAGGAATAAAATGATAATTACAAAAACGATTCCTTCTAATAAAACCTGTTGTAGATTGTGGATGGAACTTGAAATAAAATCAGCCTGCTTGAATACTTGTCGGTTGAGTTTTACATCAGGGGGTAGATTTTTTTCAAGTTGCTGAAAACTTTGCTCTAAGCGTTGGGTTAATTTTAAAGTATTGGCTTGAGGTTGTTTGAGGATGGTCATAATCATAGCATTTTTAGCATTGACGGAGCCCTCACCCACCTTTTGAGCAGCCTGTACTTTCACCTCAGCTACATCTCGTACTCTGATGGGGACATCTCCCTTCACTTGTAGCAAAGCTTCTTCCAGTTGTTTTTTATTTTTAATTCTACCAATTGTAGAGATGAGGTACTGCTGCCCATATTGCTCAATAAATCCCCCCGAAGTATTTTGATTGAGTTGATCTAAAGCAGCTTTAAGTTGCAACAAACTTATGCCATGAAACTTCAGTTTTACTGGATCTGCCAAGACCTGATATTCTTTGAGGTCACCGCCATAGGTAACCACCTTGGCTACCCCTGTAACTGCTTGTATGGCTGGTTTAATATACCAATCCACCAAGCTACGCAGCTCCATATTATCTGTTGAGTCGGCGGTAATTCCGACCATTTGGATTTCCCCCATGATGGAAGCGATGGGAGCCATAACGGGAGCATTGACCCCTATGGGCATCACAATCATTCCTAAGCGTTCATTGACGATTTGTCGGGCTTTGTAAATATCGGCTCCCCATTCAAACTCTACCCAAACGGTAGATAATCCCGCAATAGAAGAAGAACGCAAACGCCGTACATTGGGTGCTCCGTTCAAGGTGGTTTCGAGCTTGTAGGTTACTTGGCGTTCTGTTTCCGTAGCAGACAAGCCATGAGCTTCGGTCATCACCACTACGGTGGGAGCGGTCAGGTCGGGAAAAACCTCTACATCGAGGTTTTGAGATAGCCAGAGTCCACCGAGTATTATCAAAGCTGCCAATCCCAGCATCCCTGTTCGATTGGTCAATGCGAATTTTATAATTTGATTAAGCATATTGTTGAATTAGAATACTTGGAGATAATCGACCAAACGACGAGATCTGCTTAGCCATACTTTTGGGTACTTAATGTTCGTGGCCATGCGGCATAGCTTCGGTAGCCATGGAAGCCTGCCGAACTCGCAAAGCCCCTTGGGTAACCACACGCTCTCCTTCTTCTAGCCCTTGCAACACTTCGACATATCGACCATCGGATTGGCCGAGCTGGAGTAGACGTTTTTCAAAGGCTTCGCCAGAGCATTGTACAAAAGCTACATAGGTGCCCATCTCCTCTAGGATAGCGGATTTGGGTATTGCCAAGATCTCATCGGTTGCCTTAGTTTGCAAGTAAGCTTCTAGCACACCTCCGGCGGGTAGCTTTGGATGATTTTCTACTTCAAAGTAGAGGGTCCAATAGTGGCTTTCCTCTTTGGGTACTCGATCATAAGAGAGCAGCTGCCCATTCATCTCTGCTAGATCTACCGCTTGTTCGGTATAGGGGTTGATGAAAGTCGCCTGCTCGATTTCGGGGAGCAGTCTGGCATATTTTGGAGCGACCTCAATCTCGATATGTAGCTCGGTGCTGCGCAGTAGTTTGGCGAGCGGTTGCCCTGCTTCGACAAACTGCCCTTCGGTGACTAGCAAATCGGCGAGATAGCCCCCTGCGGGGGCCTTGGCAAACTGCCGGGATATGCCTTTGGTATAGAGTTTTTGCAAACGCTGAAGACTCGCTTGGGCTAGTTCAAAATCTTTTTGTGCTTGTTCTACTTGTTTTTGACCGATGATCTGCTCGGTAAGTAGTGCTTGCTGTCGTTCGTAATGGGCTTTAGCTTGCTCGAAAGTAGACTGTGCCTGTTGATATTGCATACTCAGGTCATCTTCTACAATTCCAGCTCCTCGTACTTCGAAAACCATTTCGCCTTTGCTTAGGGTAGAGCCAATACAAAGATGAGGCTTTCGGAAGTAGACCACCCCATCGCATTTGGCTACAATAGTGGCATAATTGCTAATAGAGGGGTGAAACTGCCCAGAAGCGTGTATCACTTGGCCGAGGGGTCGTCGAGTAGCAGCTTCGGTAGCAAATTCGCTCGCCCAAGCCTGCTCTTTGAGGTATTCGATATCTCCATCTGGATCGGTGTGCGGATGCTCAACTTCTGCTTCTGCAGTTTGGAGCACCACTATGTCTCTTAGCCAAATCGTGTCCTGCCAATTTTCTTTATTGAGGATGAAGCGGAGGTCGAACTGCCCTGTTTCTGGGGCAGTGAGCTGGGCTTTGAAAACGCCATCGCTTCGTTTTTCGGCTTTGGTAGTAGCAATAGGGCTTTGCCCTTGCATAAGTGCCAGTTGGAACTCCCCTACTCTAGTGGGTTTAAAATGTGTTAGGTCATTGGCATGGATCAAAATGGATGTAGTTTTGCCTTTGACTAGAGGGTTGAACTCCAGGTAGAGTTCTGTTTGTGTAGAGAAGCGATTGTATTTAAGTGGTTCTGGTTCTTCAATAACCATATCGGAATGATGATGATCATGATCCTCATGGTTGTGATGGTGACCACAAGAGAAGCTTAGACTACCCCAGAGGAGTAATCCTATATATTTTAGTTGATGCATAAGATATTCTTTTGCTTAGAGATTTTTGTAGTTCTGATTTTTATGAGCTAGATATTGTATAGTAGCTAGCTGGTAGAAGCCTCTACCTCCCTAATGGGCATCATCTACCGGCCAAAGGTGATCATGCTTTAAAAAAGGGAACAACATCTAGATATCATACTCTAAGCAAAACAGGTGGTCCTCGATCGGGGATTCCTTGGAGGAGGAAAATATTTTTATACCATTGAATTGATTTGAAGCTTTGTATTGGTCGAATAAGACTACAGTTAAAGCTTCTTTTTCGAACGAGTTTTAATACCAAGCCTAAGTGAAGCTGTTTTTTTACAACTTCTTGGTTATATTGATTTTGATTTTCGCAAGAGGGTAAGAATTGCTTGATCTGCAAATCTGCTTCTAAGGAGTGGTTGTGATGGGCAAGTAATAATCCTAGCCAGGAATGTTGATGCTCATGTTCTGCTTGGCAATTTGGCATAGCATTATGCAACAGGATGAAGCTAAACATCAAGCTAACAAGGCTGAGGTATATGGATTCTTTGCCTATCATTCTAATTTTATTACTGACCTTTCGCAGATCAAATTTTATGAAAATTAGAAAATATTTTTAAGGAA
>CAZOLU010000199.1:0-7145 GCA_964580485.1 uncultured Saprospiraceae bacterium
CAAAGGACAGGCTGCTGCGCCACAACATTTTTTTGACATCTTCCCCAAAATAGAACCCGTTTTTGTAGAAAATGAAGCTTTTTGGTTGAAAAAGATTGCTCAGCAGGCGGCAGCCGAAAATATCAGTTATATAGAAACGCTTATTGACTTGCCAGTAGAGCGTGATCGGGTTTCTAGTTGGGCGTTGATTTACGAAAATTGGTCGAAAACCCCTGATGAGCTTGATTTTGAGCGATTCTATTTGTATTTGGAGCAAAAGGGTTTGCAAGCGGCTACAGGGCGTTTGGTAGAGCAAGTAGAGCAGTGGCAATTAGCTGTACAAGGAGAAGACCTAGCTGCATTGGGATTTCAGTTGTATGCTGTTCGAAATTTTGGAATGCTGGAGGTGTTGGCCCAGCTTTGTCTTTGTTTTGCGGCGGCGGATGCTTGCTCGGCTATTGTGGGAGTCAATTTAGTAGCACCAGAGCACCACCCCAATGCTCTAGCGCATTACGAGTTGCAAATGCGCTTTTGTCGTTGGTTGCGTGAACGCTATCCAGAGGTGAATTTGGCTTTGCATGCTGGAGAATTGACTAGCGAGTTGGTGCAGTTAGACCAGTTGGATTTTCACATCAACATGGCGGTACGCCAAGCTGCTGCGCAGCGTATCGGGCATGGGGTAGCACTTTTGCAGGAGGAAGCACATCAAGAACTGCTCGCTTATATGGCTGAGCAAGGGGTGGCTTTGGAAGTTTTGTTAGATAGCAATGCTTTTATTTTAGGGGTGGAGCCAGCAGCGCATCCATTTCTTCATTATTGGGAGGCCAAGGTTCCCTTGGTATTGGCTACGGATGATCCGGCCCTCTTGCGTACAAACCTCAGTAGTCAGTTTTTACGAGCAGCAGAAGCTTATCCCAGTTTATCTTATGAGGACTTTAAAAAATTGGCAATGAATAGTCTAGATTATTCTTTTTTACCACAAAAACGTATCTTTGAGTTGAAAGATCAATGGATAGAGCAGATCAATCAGTTTGAAGCATCAATTTTAACATCAAATTTTGGACAGTAAAGCCCTGAAAACCCAAGATTTTTATAGTTGATGCATAATCTTTTTTAACTTGTATTCTATGTATTTTGCAAAAGCTCAAGGGATTAAAACCTGTTTTTTCGACCGATGAGTTTGTCTCAAACCAAAGCTAATACTCATGAAACGTGCTGTTATCTTTGCACATGTTGGACTTCTTTTAGAATCAATACTTTATGCAGGGAGTTATACCTTTGCCAAAGGCTTAGTACCCTACCATCTCACATCTTTTGAGTTGACGCTAATCCGGACGATTTTTGCAGCGATAATTTTTGGATCTATTTACTTAATTTCTATTCGAGAAAAAGTAAAGCGCAAAGACTTGCTGTCGCTAGCTCTTTGTTCGCTTATTGGGATTACCATAAGCAACATTTTGTTTTTTCAAGGATTATCTCTTACCACAGCCGTTAATGGTGCATTGATTACACTTTCGGCGCCCCTTTTTCTAATTTTGTTTGCCATTGTCATGCATGGGGAGATTGAGCTTAGAAAATTGCTGGGTGTAGCTGTTGGGGCTTTGGGGGGAGCTTTTTTAGTGATGGGAGATACGGGGATGGCCATGGGGGCAGATAATCCAGCTTTAGGTAATTTGCTCATTGGCATGAGTGCAGGGGCCTATGCAGTGTATCTAATTCTGATTAAACCCATTTTAAGCAAATACCATCCAATTACCATTTTGATGTATTTGTTTTTGTTTGCCGCACTTTCTTTGCTTCCTTTTTATGGTCCCAACCTCGCTAAAGTGAAATGGCAGCATTTCACCCCTGAGATTTGGACAGCCTTGTTTTTTATTTTATTGACCATTACCTTTATTACCTTTTTACTGAATATGTTTGCCTTGAAGGTATTAGATCCTTCGGTGGTAAGTACTTATATTTACACTACCCCTTTATTAACAGCGATGATTGCCGTGCTTGGAAAGCAACAAAGCTTTTCCTTCAATTTGATTATTGCTGGAGTGATGATTCTTGGAGGAGGTTATTTGGTGTCTAGTACACAAAGTGCAAAAGAAGCAGTGCCAGAAGCTGAATTAGAGGGAAATTAAAAACCATTTATCCACTCAAGTTTGAAATAAAATCATTGGTCTATGCAAAAGGAAATAACAGAAGAGTCATTGCAGTCCATTTATGCTGGAGATTATAGTTTTAGAATGACAGACTATATTTCTGATGGCTTTAAATTATTACAACAGAATATTGGAGGTTTTATCGGATTTAGTCTCTTGTACTTTGTCATTGTAAGTATCATTGGACAATTGGAGCAAAATCTGACGGGAGTTCAAACGAGCTTTATTTCTTATATTATCAACGCACTTTGGTTGCCTGGTTTTTATATTGTGGCCAGTCTAATGGTACAAAAAAAGGACTATAGCTTCAATAATTTTTTTGATGGACATAAGCAGGCAGGGAAGCTAATAGGGGTTTATTTGTTAATGACAATTATTACCTTAATCCCTATAACCCCTGGAATAGTTTCTATCGTTTATACCGACGGAATTTTTGAAGAGTTGGAGTTGATGAAAGAAGCTGCGGAAAATGAGGAGCTCTATTTCCCTGAAATTAGCATGCAGTCTATTATATTATTGATTGTAGGTTTTGTGTTAATGCTCTATCTTCAGATCTCTTATGTTTGGGCCTTGCCTTTAGCAACATTGACGAATTTAGGCGTTTGGCAATCTTTGGAGCTGAGTCGCAAAGTCGTTGCTCGGAAATTTTTTACTTACATGGGCTTTGTGTTTTTAATTGGAATTGTGAATATGGTAGGCTTGATGCTTTTATTTATAGGAATCATCGCCACTTTTCCTGCTACCATGTGTGCTACCTATCTTGCTTTTGATGATGTTTTCAATATTTCTAAAGGAGAACAGGAAGATGACCTTACGGAGCATTTTGTGGTTTAAAATATCAAACTATGATAAGAGGAATCCTCATACTACTGATTGCTATACTATTTAGTGCTTGCTACAAAGATTCAGATGAGTTGTGGTTGGAAGAGCGTGAGCTTATACGAAATTACTTATCTTCTCAAGGCATTAGTGCATATCAGGAGGATAGTACTTCAGGTTATTTTTATTATTTTTTGAATGCGTCCAATACTGCTGAAGATTCGCCCACTATAGTAGAGTCCGTAGAAGTTCATTTTACGGCAAGCTTATTAGATGGAACCACCCTGTATTCTACATATAGTGATAGTATGCCAGATATTATAGAGTTGAGAGAAGCACTTTATGGCTGGCAATTGGCTTTGCCTAAGTTTCATGTCGGAGATGAAGGGGTGTTGATTTTACCATCTCGTTTAGCCTATGCTGAAGATGGACTTGATGGGTTAGTACCGCCCAATAGTATTATCCGTTTTGATATTCAGCTTATACAGGTGCATCCACATTTCTAAGGAATAGAGGGGCTCAACTTAGCCATGCTGCTATTTTTTGTGATTCTTTGGTAATTGCTGTGGGCCCTACGGCAATGATCTGCCTTCGGTCGCTATGTTGCATAGCTCGTGCCAAGGACATCCCTTTGGGGCTATTCGCTCGGCCCTCCGTTAGCACTACGGTCTAGCCTCATTTTAGTCAGCTACTATTTCACAGCGCTACGCCATTTTACTAATTTTACACAGGATTTGTCAAAGAACCTTTTTTGTTAAGACTGCTATTGTAAAATACTTAGATGAGGCATTTTACTTTTTAGATTTAGAATAGCAGCTCGACCAAAGGTCTTGGGCAACCACAAGGTTTTGAGTTTTTCTAACTGATGAATAGATTCTGGCAATTCGCGAATTTTTGTTTTTGCCAAGCTGATTTCCTCCAAGTTTTTTAGAGTTGAAATCCATTTAGGCAATTGTTTTAATGGATTCCCTTGATGGTCTACCAACCCAAGACTGAGTACTCTGAGTTGTTTTAACCCTTGCAATGCTTTGGGCAGTACTTCTATCTGATTTCCGTGTAAATCCAATTCCTCTAAGGCTGTTAGCTGCCCTAACTCCTCAGGAAGTGCTTTAAGCTGATTGTGTTGAAATCTTAAAATTTTGAGTTGTTGAAGTTGTGCAATCTCTTTGGGGAGAACCTCTAGTAGGTTATAGCTCATACTTAGGCTTTGTAGGTTTTGCAAATTACAAACCGTCAACGGCAAATGCTGGAATGTATTATAACTCAGGTCAAGTTGCCTTATGTTTTTTAGCTGCTGAATACTTTGAGGAAGTGTAGAGAGCTGGTTGTGATTGAGAAAAATCGCTTCAAGTTTTTTGAAAGACAGAATATGTTGTGGCAACTTTTGTAATTTTTGACCGCCCATATCCAAAATCCCAGCCTCATCTTTCTTATCAAGATCCAGCTTCTTGATTCTGTAAGTATTCTGCTTAGGAAGCTGCCCAAAAGGTCGAATGTGAACAAGCTGCCAAGGCGTTTGGATCAACTCCCTATCCTTTTGCAAAAAAAGTGTTGCATTAGCTGGGGGCTTATCAGAGGATCGATTATATTGAAATACACATTCATACTCTACCTGAGTGCTGAGTAATATAGAGAGTCCTTCATTTTTACTCCAAGAGATTACAATATCTCGGATCGGGTAGGGCCAAGTCGTTCTTTGTTGAGGAACATAAAAAATGACTTGCCAAGCTCCGTTGATTGGAATAGTTTTTAGATATTGGCATTTAAGTACAAGTGATTTTTTCATTATGAAAAATCATAAAGTTAAGGATAATAGCAACATAGAATAGGGGAATCTCAGGGATTATAGAGGGGAAGTTTATCCTTTATGCAAGAAAAATAGAAAAAGTGAATGTTCATACAAACATTTTTTCATGTAGAATGAATTGTAGCAATAAAAAAACCCTCAAAGCTTGGCTTTAAGGGTTGAATATCATCAAGAATAAGAGCTTAACGCTTTTTTTGTTTTGAAATTACCGGTTTTTTCAATTCAAAGTTTTCCAAAAACTTAGTTGTAAAGTTGCCATTGATAAAATCTTCGTTGTACATCAATTGCTGGTGAAAGGGGATTGTTGTTTTTACCCCTTCTACCACAAATTCATCGAGAGCTCGTCTGACTTTTGCAATACACTCTTCTCGAGTTCTTGCTCTACAAATTAGTTTGGCAATCATAGAATCGTAATAAGGAGGGATACTATAACCGGCATAGACGTGCGTATCGACGCGAATCCCATGCCCTTTAGGGCTATGAAAAGAGTTGATTTTGCCCGGGGAAGGACGAAACCCATGATAAACATCCTCAGCATTAATACGGCATTCAATGGCATGCATCATTGGGAAGTAGTTGATGCCTGAGATCGGCTCACCTGCGGCAATCTTGATTTGTTCTGCAATGAGATCATAATCAATAACCTCCTCTGTAACGGTATGCTCAACCTGAATTCGGGTATTCATTTCCATAAAGTAGAAATTCTTGTATTTATCGACTAAGAATTCTACAGTTCCGACCCCCTCATAGTTGATGGCTTGTCCCGCTTTGATGGCAGCCTCTCCCATACGGTTACGCAAGTCATCGTCAATAAAGGGAGACGGAGATTCTTCCACCAGTTTTTGGTGTCGTCTTTGGATAGAGCATTCCCGTTCGGAAAGGTGGCATACGGTGCCATACTGATCTCCTGCAATTTGGATTTCAATGTGGCGAGGTTCCTCTACAAATTTTTCTACATACATTCCACCGTTGCCAAAAGCAGCCTTAGCCTCCTTCTGTGCTGCTTCCAGATTGGCTTCTAGTTCTTCTTCATTCCAAACCAAGCGCATTCCCTTACCACCACCACCTGCAGTTGCTTTGAGCATCACAGGATAGCCCACTTCCTCACATACTTTACGAGCCTCTTTTAGATCTTTGATCAACCCTTCAGAGCCAGGGACTACAGGAACTCCAGCCTTAATCATGGTTTCTTTAGCAGTAATTTTATCACCCATTTTGTTGATTTGCTCAGGAGTAGGGCCAATAAACTTGACATTGTATTCGGTGCAAATTTCAGCAAAGTGAGCATTTTCTGCCAAAAAACCATAGCCAGGGTGAATAGCATCGGCATTGGTAATTTCTACCGCAGCCATAATATTAGGAATGTTGAGATAGGATTCGGAGCTAGCTGCTGGACCTACGCAAACCGCCTCATCGGCAAAGCGTACATGAAGACTATCACGGTCTGCTGCAGAATAAATCGCAACCGTTTTAATCCCCATCTCTTTACAGGTGCGAATTACCCTAAGGGCAATCTCTCCACGGTTGGCAATTAAAATTTTCTTAAACATAACTATTGAAGCTTAAATGCCTCATCATTTAGGTGTTGGCCTAAATCATGAATGCGTGAACAGAAGTAAATTCATAGGGGACTAAACCAAAGGTTCTACTAAGAACAAAACCTGATCATATTCTACAGGGCTAGCATCTTCTACCAATACCTTGACAATACGACCAGTAACTTCTGCTTTCACTTCATTAAAGAGTTTCATAGCCTCGATCAAACATACATTATCTTCAGGACCAATGACATCTCCAACTTTTACGAATGGTGGTTTTTCGGGAGAAGCAGCACGGTAGAAGGTACCTACCATAGGAGATTTAATCTCAAGATAGTTGCCGTCTGCTTTAACCTCTGGTGCAGCACTGTTGCCTACTGTGTCATCCGACTCGTTAGCCCCGGTACCGGAAGTGCTGTTAGAGGTAGGCGCAACAGGTGTAGTTGCCGTGTTCATAGGCATTCCCCCAATATGAGGCATCATCGTAGGTTGTACAATCACTTCTTTTACCTTTTGGTAATCTTTTGTACGGATACTGATACTCATTTCAGAATTTTCATACTTAAATTCACTGATTGTAGTCCCTTGCAATAATTTGATAAGTTCTTTGATTTGATCGAACTCCATAGGATTTTGTTTTTATTAGAACTTCTAAAAGAAGCTCATGATCTAATAAAAGGTTGTAAATTAGGTTATTAGGGTGGGTGCGGTTCTGTTAGTTTTTGATACGTTCCATATATGCACCAGTAGAGGGATCTATTTTAATAAAATCTCCTTTTTTGATAAACAGAGGCACACGAACGGTGGCTCCCGTTTCTACTTCGGCAGGAGTAAGTGTGTTGGTAGCGGTAT
>CAZOLU010000200.1:0-7136 GCA_964580485.1 uncultured Saprospiraceae bacterium
TCTTCATAACGACGTTGATAAGAAAGCTCTACCATGCTATAATCGGATGGATAGCTATTAGGAAGTTGATAACTGGGGTAGGTATAATCCCCTAAATGCAACATAAACAGCGGTTCATGCAAAGGAATGACATCGTAGGTTTTCATGTTGGCCGTTTCTTGGCAAGAGCCTGCAACAAAACTGAAGCTGGCAGGCTGCCCTTGAGCGGGAAAAGTCTTGAAATGCCCGGTTTTTAAACTATCATATTGCGCAGCAAAAGCAATGCGGTAATAATAGCGTGTATTGGCCGAAAGACCCGTTAAATCTGTAATTACGCTGTTGTCTTGAGAGGCTAGGGTACTGTTGTTGAAAATAAGAGGACTGCTAAAACTAGAGTCTGTGTCGAGTTCAATGCTAAAGCTACGTGCACTATCTGTACGAATATACATCCGTATACTTTGATCGCTTGCCCCTCCCATAACTGGACCATGAGTGATATACTGGGCATGCATAGAGGTTAGGCAGAAAAGGAGTAAAATGAGAGCAATAGATGGACGCATAAGCTTTAGATTTGAGAGTTGAAAGGAATCTTCAAAAACTTAGTAAAAGTACAAAAAAAGCTACTATCTTGTCCTCAAATACAAGAGATTGTTAAATCTTGTTAATTCCCCGCTTTTTTCTATTGCAACTATGTTGTTAATTTGATTTTTTTCGTATTATATTTTATGAATAAGGCGAATGCACCTATTGGTATTTTTGATTCAGGTATTGGAGGTTTAACCGTAGCGGCAGCAGTGGCCAAGGCATTGCCTCAAGAATCCATCATTTATTTTGGAGATACAGCTCACTTGCCTTATGGTGAAAAATCTGCAAGTTCTATCTTAGCCTATGCGGATGGTATTGCAGATTTTTTGCTAGCACAGGGCTGTAAAGTTTTGGTGATTGCCTGCAACTCTGCTTCTGCGGTAGCTTATGAGGCCTTGCGCTTTCGGCTAAAAGATCAAGTTCCTGTAATTGATGTGATTACGCCTTTGGTAGAGGCGGTCAGTCGAGAACAATTCCATAAAATAGGTGTTATCGCAACAAAAGCTACCATTCGGGCAGATGTTTATCCCATGCAATTGCATAGGTTTCGCCCAGATGTGGAAGTGGTGTCTTTGGCAACAGGTATGCTGGCAGCTATGATCGAAGAAGGCTTTGTAAACAATGAAATTTCTCAGGTGGTCTTGCATAAATATCTGACCTATCCCGACTTTGATGAGATCGATGCATTACTCTTGGCCTGTACCCATTACCCCCTTATTCGTCCTGAAATTGAAGCTTTTTACAAAGGAAAGGTGAAGGTTTATGATTCTGTAGCTGCGGTTTTACAAAAGTTGAAAAACATCTTAGATATTCATCAACTCAATAATCAAGACCTCAAGCAAGGTCGGCATCATTTTTATGTATCAGAATACACACAATCTTTTGAGCAAGCCACTGCTATTTTTTATCAACGACAAGTACCTTTGGAAGTAGCTAGTTGGCGGCACGGAAAATTATATTTAAACTAAAACTCCATAGACGATAAAAAAAGAACAGATATTATGGCTGATTTTGATAGAGAAGAGTGGTTGAGTCTTGCTGGGTCTACAGACCAAACGGATCAACAATTAGCATTGGAACTCGCCAAGGCAAATGCTTGGGAGCTTCAAGAGGAACTCCTCTACTGGTTTGCTTGCCATACTGGCTTTGCCGAGCGTTCTGCAATTTATCAATTACTACTTCCCGAATATCGAAAAAATGCTTTAGCATTGATTGACGATAAGGGGGGCGCAACTCCTTTTGATCGTACAGCAAGCATCGAACTTTTTTTAAGGGCAGAAGACCTAGAAATGCAAAAGGCTTTGGTCCACCTAGAACGTTGGTTTATGAAACCCACTGATATTAAAAATGCACTTATCTTAGAATATAAAAGTCAGAAAGGCTGTACCTTAGAAAAAGCTAAAGTCGAAGTCAATCGCTTGTATACCCAGGAGCCTGGGCATGCGGGAGATGATATGCATGGAGGGGGAAGAGCCCCAGATGACGCTTCTTTTTAAGCATTGGAGCGTGTAATTTAGCAGCCTGTTAAACTATAATATATGAAAAAACTTACCCATATTCGACTCAAATTTACAATCATACTAGGGCTTGTGGGACTAACACTCTTACTGATTTCCACAGATAGCAATCGCTTTATGAAAATTGCAAGAAGTATGGAGATCTTTAATGATGCTTATCGTAAAGTCAATGATGCTTATGTAGAAAAACCAGACCCCAACCTACTCATTCGAACGGCTATCGACTCGATGAATGCCAAGTTAGACCCCTACACCAATTATTTTTCCGAAGCACAAATGGAGCGACTCCGCATCAACTACAAAGGCTTTTGGGATGGAGTTGGGGTAGAAATAATGGAGCATGAGGGGAAAATCTTAGTAAAAGATGTGGTAGAGGAGTCGGCCGCAGCAGAGGCCGATATCCGAATTGGAGATCAACTTCTAAGTATTGATGGTGCTGATCTCAAAGACCGAGAGGTAGAGGATATCGAGCAAAGCCTACATGGTAAAGCAGGCACTGAGGTTCGTCTAGAACTTTTACGCCCTGCGGATGGGAAAAGCAGAACTCTTACCCTACAACGCTCCAAAGTTGTCCGTAAAAATGTACCCTATTATGCGATGTTGGATGAGCATACTGCTTATATTGTACTCACGACATTTACCGAGCGAGCAGGAGCTAATGTAGGGGATGCCCTCAATGAGCTAAAGCAAAAACATGAGGTAAAACAAGTCATTCTTGACCTGAGAGATAATGGTGGAGGTCTACTTATTGAAGCCGTCAATCTCTGCAACATTTTTATTCCTAAAGGAGAAGAAATTGTGGCGACCCGAAATAAAGTTGCCGACTGGGACCGACCATTCTCTACCCTCAACAACCCTATTGACACGAAAATCCCTCTGATTGTGCTGATGAATGATCGTTCAGCTTCAGCTTCGGAGATTGTAGCTGGAGCTATTCAGGATTTTGATCGGGGAGTCTTGTTAGGACAGCGTTCTTTTGGTAAGGGGCTGGTGCAAAATACTTATGATATTGGTTACAACTCCAAAGTCAAACTGACCACCGCTCGTTATTATATTCCCTCTGGGCGTTGTATTCAGGCTTTGGAATACAAGGATGGAAAAAGCCAACAAATTGCAGATTCACTGCGCAAGCCATTTTTTACGCGCAACAAACGTCCAGTTTACGATGGGGGAGGATTGCGCCCAGATTATAAAGTAGATAAAAAGCCAGAAAGTAGTATTGCCAAAGGCCTTTTAAATAGTAAACTGATTTTTGAATATGCCAACCAATATCGTGCTCAGCATGATTCAATTGTTGCTGCAGAGGAATTTCATCTCACCGATGAAGAATTTAAGGATTTTGTCAACTTTGTGAAAGAACAGAACTACACCTACAAGACCGCAACAGAAAATACATTGGAAACCATGATTGCCAACGCTAAAAAAGAAGGAACCTATAATCAACTCAAAGCACGTTTTGATAAAATGCAGGCAAGTATTACTGCTGCCAAAAAACAGGACATCTATAAATACCAGGAAGAAATTTGTCATCTTCTAGAGGAGGAAATTATCAATCGCTACTATTTTGAAAAGGGCGTGATTCAAGCTAGGCTCAAACGAGATCAGGACGTACAAGCTGCCTTAGAATTATTTTCAGACCAAAAACAATTTGAGAAATTACTCGCAGCTCCAACAAAATAAGTACAGTGTCCAGAAAATTATTGTAGAATACTTAGCGGGGGGCTTTACCACCTCGCAACTTGGATTTTTGCTTATGCTTATGATGCATTGCATCATGCCAGCTCGCCTTCAGGGCTACTCCATAAAAACTTCCCAGAGACTGTAATAAGCCTAGTTTGAAAATAGATGATAGGCAAGACTTTTAGGTGATATAAAAATTAGAGCATTATGTTAAATAAGAAAAGGATATTGAGCAAAATCAGCGTCATTATTATAGGAATAGGGGCTTTCTTAGGAATTGCAACTACCCTAACAGATGATTTTGAAATCTCCAAAAACTTAGAAATCTATTCTAATATCTACAGAAATCTGAATGTGTACTATGTAGATGAGGTAGATCCTGAACATCTGATGGAGAATGGTTTGGAAGCTATGCTGCATAGTATGGATCCTTATACCACCTATATTTCGCCTGAGGAGGTTGAGCAGTTTCAATCCACCATCACAGGGCGTTATGGTGGCTTGGGAGCTGCTATTTTTCAAAAAGATGGCTATGTAACCATCGCAGAGGTCTATGCCAATGCCCCCGCAGAAAAGTTTGGTCTAAGAGCAGGAGATCAGATGAAAGCTGCAGATGGCGCATCTCTAAAAGGTCTGAGCGTACAAGAGGTGAGTCGGCGTTTACGTGGGGTGCCAGGAACAGAGGTAGAAGTGGAGATCATCCGCCCAGGTGAAGAAAAAACCTTGAAGATCAAAATTACTAGGGAAGAAGTGAAGATGAAAAACATTCCTTACTATGGAATTATGAACAATAATGTTGCTTATATCGCACTCACTGCTTTTACCGAAAATGCAGGAAAAAATGTACAGTCGGCCTTCATGGAACTAGAAGAGCAACAAGAGCTCAAAGGGGTAGTGCTAGATTTGCGAGGAAATACCGGAGGGTTGTTGACAGAGGCTGTAAACGTAGCCAATGTCTTTTTAGAAAGAGGCGAGGAGGTGGTCTCTATCAAAGGACGGCACAAAGATCGGCAAAAGCGGTTCAAAACCCTAAACAAAGCAGTGGATACCAACATCCCATTGGTGGTACTCATTGATGAGCGTTCGGCCTCTGCCTCCGAAATTGTAGCTGGTGCACTACAAGACAAAGACCGTGCAGTCATTGTTGGACAGCGCTCCTTTGGTAAAGGTTTGGTGCAAAATACCTTTGACTTAGCTTATGGAGCCAAATTAAAACTCACTACGGCACGCTATTACATCCCCTCTGGGCGGTGTATTCAGGCCCTAAACTACAAAGATGGTAAAGCTGTGGAGATCCCCGATTCCCTCCGTTCTCGTTTTGTAACAGAAAATGGTCGAGTCGTGTTGGATGGAGGTGGTATTCAACCCGATGTAGAACTAAAAGATAAGACTTTCGATAAGATCCTATCTAGTTTGCTACAAGGCCAATATATTTTCAATTATGCGATTCATTACCGAAACCAACACCCCAAGATTGAAGATCCTAAAAACTTTAAACTTAGCGATCAAGATTTTGAAGATTTTGTAGCCTATCTCAAAAGTCAAGACTATGATTATAGCACCGAAACGGAAGCAGCTTTGGATCAATTGGAGTCCAAAATAAAATTGGAAAATTATGAAAAAGCCCTGCAAGATGATGTTAAAGCCATGCGCCAAACCCTAAAAGAGGACAAATGGGCGGTCTTGAAATCGGTCAAACCTCTGATTCTAATAGAATTACAAAGAGCTATTGCTTTAAACTACTTTTTAGAAAAGGGGATGTTGGAAAATATGCTTGAGGTAGATCCCGAAATCGCTGAGGCACAGAAAATACTGAAGGATAAAGCGGCTTACCAAAAGATTTTAAGCCCCAAAAAATAATGCCTCCAGTACCAAATAGAAATTGTTTAAATTTCAACGCAATTTAGAAAAATTTCATATAGGGTCAATCCCACAAAGGATATGCCCTATTTTATTTGGGGAATTAGCCCCAAGATCTTATATTTGGCATTGCTGTGCCATCCTCTATCCACTTATCCGAGTACTTAAAGTGTTGAAATAGGAACGCACATTAGATTCTATAACAAAATTTCCACATCTTATGATCTTTGAATTGAGTGAACAGCACTTGGCGGTACGAGAAGCCGCTCGCGATTTTGTACGCAAAGAATGCCTACCGGGCGTAATTGAGCGTGATAGCAAGATGATTCATCCTACCGAACAGCTCAAAAAAATGGGAGAAATGGGCTTTTTGGGTATGATGGTCGATCCCAAATATGGAGGAGGCGGAATGGATACCCTTTCTTATGTTTTAGCCATGGAAGAATTTTCCAAAATTGACAACTCTTGCTCAGTAGCCATGTCCGTCAACAACTCTTTGGTATGTTGGGGCTTGGAAACTTTCGGTACAGCAGAACAAAAAGACAAATATCTGACTAGGTTAGCCACTGGTGAATGGATTGGAGCTTTCTGCCTTTCTGAACCAGAAGCTGGTTCTGATGCTACTTCTCAACGCACCACTGCTGTTGATATGGGGGATTATTACCTACTCAATGGTACCAAAAATTGGATTACAAATGGAGGTTCTTCGCAGGTACATTTGGTAATGGCTCAAACCGATGCAGAAAAAGGCCATCGTGGGATCAACTGCCTGATTGTAGAAACAGATTGGGAAGGAGTAACTATCGGTGCTAAAGAAGATAAACTGGGCATCCGTGCTTCCGATACGCATACGATCATGTACAATGATGTGAAAGTACCCAAAGCTAATCGTATTGGAGAGGATGGCTTCGGATTCAAATTTGCTATGAAAACCCTTTCTGGAGGGCGTATCGGTATCGCTGCCCAAGCTCTAGGTATCGCTGCTGGTGCTTACGAACTTGCTGCCGCCTATGCCAAGGAGCGCGCTGCCTTTGGCAAGCCTATTATCAAGCATCAAGGCGTTGCTTTCAAATTGGCAGATATGGCTATGCAGGTGGAAGCTGCTCGGATGTTGGTCTATCGTGCGGCCTACCTCAAAGATCAACACATGGATTATGATATGGCCAGCTCTATGGCGAAACTAGCTGCATCCGAAGCTGCCATGAATATTACCGTAGAGGCGGTACAGGTACATGGTGGATATGGTTATGTAAAAGAATACCATGTCGAGCGTTTGATGCGGGATGCCAAAATTACTCAGATTTATGAGGGGACTTCAGAGGTACAACGCATTGTTTTAGGCCGATTTATCGAAAATGATCAACTCTATCTCCCTGACACTAAATAGTTTTAAGGGAATATCTGTGAATATAGGAATGCCATTAGCCTTTGGGTTGGTGGCATTTTTTATTATAAAACTGTACAACCGACATTCCGCACCCTAAAATTGTCAAAAATAATATTTACGATAAGGGA
>CAZOLU010000201.1:0-1501 GCA_964580485.1 uncultured Saprospiraceae bacterium
ATTTTTGATGAAGTACAAGGCGAAAAACATGAGCGCAGCGAACTGCGCTGGCTTGTGCTAGTAGCACAAAAGCTGGTAGCTATCACGAGGCTTTTCAACATGAGTGAAGCGAACTGCGCTGGCTTTTGCCTGTGGCAAAAAGTAGAGCAGTAATTCGCAAAAAGCTCACTTGATTATATATTAAACTAATTGTGGCGCATTACTTAATATAAACAAAAATAACCAAAAAATTTGGAATCCTGAATAGAGTAGAGTCTAAGTTTTTGGTACCTAATAAGTCCCTAGTTTATTAATCGTACAAAAAGTAGCAATCGTTGAGTGGTAGCAGCAAGTTTTTAGAGTATATCTAGGAAAAGTGTTAAAAAAAAATTCTAAGGTCATTGAAATAAATATTTCTAAATGGGAACGAAACCTATTTCTAATGAGGATTTAGAGGGGGGAGGCTATCTATGATTTGAAAAAGGGATTAGACCACTTTCTATTTTGTAAGAAATGACCTGTTCCGTCAATATACAGACCAAAGAAAAAGTTCCGAGCAATACCTAAAAAATAGTTATCTTTGCGCATTTGGAATCGCAGGCAGTTTCAGCTGTAAAAATAAGCAATAAAGGATATGAAAATCGGAATCATCTTTGGAGGCCCTTCCCGTGAACGAGAAATTGCATTCGCAGGGGGAAGAACCGTATACGACAATCTCAATAAAGCACTTTTTGAAGCCATCCCTATTTTTGTAGACAGTTTGGGCAACTTCATTCTTTTGGATTGGCAATATTTGTATAAAGGAACCATCCGTGATTTTTACCCTCCAGTAGACTTTTTGCCCCACTCTCCACATCAATTTCAAGTTTATATTGAAAGTTTGCAAGAGCTACTTAGTGAAGAACAACTTGAGGCATTAATTAGAGCTGTTGGGCAACCCCTAAAAGCTACTGATCTGCCAGGCTTGATTGATTTTGCCTTTTTAGCTCTACATGGTGAATGGGGAGAAGATGGCCAAATTCAAGGCTTACTAGAAAGCTTGCAGATTCCTTACAGTGGTTCAGGTATTCGGGCAAGTAGCATTGGCATGGATAAATCTTTTCAAAAGAAGGTGATGCAAGCTGGAGGTTTTCATTCTCCAGCGATGCAAATTATTGAGCGATCTGATTGGTTGCATAATAGAATGCCTGAACATTGGAAAACGGAAGCAATCGAAAAAATTGGTTTGCCCTTAGTGGTTCGTCCTGCCAATCAGGGATCTTCTATTGGGGTGGCAATGGTTCAAGATGCTACTGAACTTGAATCTGCCATTGATGCTGCTTTTTTTATTCAACGGCTAAAGGCAGAAGATTGGCTGGCTCTTGGTACAGCAGAGCGCATACAACAAATTCGAGATTGGACAGATATCCGTTCTGGCTTAGGCTTTCCGATGCAGATTCGAACGGAGCATGCAGTGCCAATGACTACAATCTACCATCCAGAAGCATTACTAGATTACCTCAACCAATACTTTGAACAGAAT
>CAZOLU010000201.1:1511-1849 GCA_964580485.1 uncultured Saprospiraceae bacterium
GAATAGCGATCACAAGCTTATGCTTGAGGCGGTTTTGACCGAACAAAAGGTGGTTTTAGAAGGATTTATTAAGGGTAGAGAGTTTTCCTGTGTAGTGGTTCAGGATGATCATGGTCGTCCAATCGCCCTACCCCCAACCGAAATTCTAAAAGGAAAAGAGGTTTTCGATTACCGTTCTAAATATTTGGCGGGTCTTTCCAGAAAATTAACTCCGATTGATTTGCCAGAGGAGCAGATTGAGGCTATTCGAAAAGCCTGTGAGCGACTTTACGACTACCTAGAGTTCAATGTTTATGCACGTATTGATGGTTTTATACAAGAAGATGGTCGTATTATTT
>CAZOLU010000201.1:1859-4293 GCA_964580485.1 uncultured Saprospiraceae bacterium
TTATTTTAAATGATCCTAATACTACTTCGGGGATGTTGCCCTCTTCTTTCTTTTTCCATCAGGCGGCTGAAATTGGTCTAAATCCTTCACAGTTTCTGACTTATATTATTCGAACTTCACTACAAGAACGTTTGAGAACAACTTTAAAACTCAATAAGGTAGCTGCTTTATTAGAAAAATTAGATGCTGCTATCCAAGTTCAACATCAAAAAGAGTTGAAGGTAGAACAGGTGATAGTTATTTTAGGGGGCTATTCCTCAGAACGGCATATTTCCGTAGAATCAGGGCGTAATATTTATGAGAAGTTAAGCTCTTCAGCTAAATATCATCCCATCCCAGTTTTTCTAACAGGAGATGAAAATTCCCATCAATTGTATCAATTGCCCATCAATCTATTATTGAAAGATAATGCCGATGATATTCGGGATAAGGTGCTGCATTTTAATCCACACCCTATTATTCAAAAGATCCAAGCCCAAGCCCAAGGTATTACCAATCGTTTTGTGGCCGATGGGGGCATCTTTGAACCAGAACAATTGGACTATGATTGGATAAAAAAGCATGCTAATTCGGTTTTTATTGCTTTGCATGGCCGCCCTGGAGAAGATGGGGCTGTACAAGCAGCATTAGAGCAAAGAGCTATTCCTTACAATGGTTCTACTTCAGATTCTGCAGCTATTACCATTAACAAATATGAAACCTTGCAGCGTCTGAAAAAGGCAGGTTTTACCGTCACAGACCAGTATTTGTTGAATGCCGAAGATTTTGCAAAGGATCCTGAAGCAGCTTTGGATGCTGCTGAAAATGAACTCAATTATCCTTTAATTGCTAAGCCCGTAGATGATGGTTGTAGCTCTGCGGTAAAGAAAATTAAATCTCGAAAAGAGCTAAAGGCTTTTCTAGAAACAATTTTCCGCCAGCATTGGGCCTTGCCTAGCCCGCAAGCCGAAATCCTTGGGCTAAAGCCCAAAGAAGAATTTCCAATCAAAACATCAGCTTTGCTGGAAACCCTAATTGAGAAAGGGGAGGCCATTCATTTCTTAGAAATTACGGGTGGACTGTTGACACAACTGAATGAAGATGGAAGTATGCGTTATGAAGTTTTTGAGCCTTCAGAGGCTCTGGCTTCAGGAGAAGTGCTTTCTTTAGAGGAGAAGTTTCTGGCTGGAGAGGGGCAAAACATCACGCCTGCTCGCTTTGCCGTTGCCAATTTTTCTCATGAACATATCTCTGCTCAGGTTCGTGCTAGTTTGGAAAAGGCCGCAAGGGTGCTTGGAGTTACAGGCTATGCCCGAATAGATGCCTTCGTTCGCATTTACGCCGATGGAACTGCTGAAACTATCGTTATTGAGGTCAACTCTTTGCCTGGAATGACTCCAGCTACTTGTATTTTTCATCAAACGGCAATTAATGGCTATAAACCAGCTGATTTTATTGATCGTATTCTGGAATTTGGAAAACAACGCTTGACCCTTTCTTCCAAGACCAATCCGTTCAATTCATTAGGGTAGAAATTCGGCTATTTATCTCTAGCAAGACCGTAGATGACCTACGGTCTTGCTCGCGCGCGCAAGCAAGCAACGCCTTTGGTCATCAAAGGCGTTGCTCCTGCGCATGAGCAGTTGCGCAGAAGCGAGAACGTTGTTTTAATCAACGTTCTCGCTTCTGCGAGCATCACAAAGTCAACAACCATAAGCAGCTTAGCAAGACTTCAAGTGGAGATATAAGTTCATGCGTAGGTATTTGTTAAAGCAAAAGGAATAAAAAAACTTCAACTCCTTAGTATTGAGGCATTTGCTAGGGGATTCTATCCCAGCGTATTCGTTAATAGCTCGTTAAAAAAAAATGTAGGGCAAACTTGGTATTAGAATTGACTAATAGGAAGGTAGAAAGCAAATTCAAGTTAAAAGATCAAAATTTAAGTGTTTAGTTTTTTAGGTTAGTGAATGCAAACAGTTTGGGAAAGAGTCGGCTGCAAAAGTAGTCGGCTCTTTGTTTTGTATCATACCTTCACAAGGATATTTGAGATTTTAGGGTAGGAATCTGACAAACTATGAAAAATGCGCTAGGTCATTTTTTTGTAAAATAGCTTCTTGATAAAGATGTTTTTTGTCAAAATACAAAATGACTTAAATCAACTTTTAATAGTGTGGATTCTGCATTAGTTTAAAATTAAATTTTGAGTAAATTCATTTTTTTAGAATTTAATATATATTTTGGAAGTCATGGGCATTTTTGTAAAATGTGCTAAACTGAATTGCAATAGAAAAAGTTCCTGAAAATATTTGGAAAATTGCCATTTGCTTACTTATCTTTGTCGCACTCCAAATAGACCCAAAACTTGACTAAAAATAAGATTGCTCTAATAAAGTAATCCTTTAAGAACTAGATAAACCTGCTATGAGAAAGCAAAAGTTTTATCGTTATAACAAGC
>CAZOLU010000201.1:4303-7121 GCA_964580485.1 uncultured Saprospiraceae bacterium
TACGAGGAGATTAAAGATAGCCTCATTAAGCGTGCTGCGAAATTTGGATTAATCGTTTCTGCCGCTAGTGTTTATGCATGGGGCCTTTGGAATTACGCTACTCCATCTTCTTTCAAATCATATCTTCAAGAAAAACAGGTATTAGATGCTAAAATCGCCTCTACCAATGTTAAATTGGATCAGATGGCAGGGCAGCTAAGTTCCTTGAAAGAGAAAGATGACAACTTATATCGAACTACTCTAGAACTAGATAAGATCGATAATACTACTTGGGAAGGTGGTATTGGGGGTAGTGCAAGGCATGAAGATCTCAAACGACTCAGCAACAGCAAGGAGTTGATTGAAATGGCCAAGAAAATGCAAAAAATTAGACACCAGATGTCTTTAGTTGCAGAATCTCAGGATGAAATGCTCTACAAGGTCTCTAAAGAAGAGAAACGTATGCGCGCCATTCCTGCTATTCGTCCTTTGTGTCGCCTTCAAAAATCAATTGCTCGTTCCTCTGGATTTGGAATGCGTCGTGATCCTGTCAATAAAAGTGTTTGGCAAATGCATCCAGGTATTGATCTAGGTGCGCCTACGGGTGAACCCATCTTTGCAACAGGCGATGGAAAAGTTGTTCGTGTTGAACATAAGCGTAGCGGATATGGCCTAAATGTCGTGATTGATCATGGCTATGGCTACAAGACCTTGTACGCACACATGTGTTTAATTGACGCAAAAGTAGGGCAAGAGGTAAAGCGTGGTGAGGTTATTGGTTATGTAGGAAGTACAGGATATTCAACTTCTCCTCACGTACATTATGAGGTGTTCCGCCACAACAAACGCATTGATCCTGCTCCGTTTATTGCAGAAATGACAGTGGATGAATTTAAGGAGTTGGCAAGAGCTGTAGATCCTAATGTAGAGTTTAAAAGAAAAACGAGAAGATCTCGTCGCCGTTAATTTGGCTAAGAATACAATTGAAATATATTGGCGATATGTAGCTGCCTAAAGGCGTACTGCATATCGCTTTTTTTATTGAATATCAACGTGGAAAATACTAAACAAAAAATTGGTCTTACTGGGGCTATCGCAGTTATTGCAGCTTGTATGATTGGTACAGGGGTCTTTACTAGCTTGGGGTATCAGGTATACAATGCAAAATTTGATTCTGGATTAAAATCTAATTTAGCCATCTTAGTATTGTGGGCTACGGGGGGCTTAGTTGCTCTCTGTGGGGCAAGAGTATATGCCGAACTATCAAGGCGATTTCCAGGTTCTGGGGGCGAATACAACTACCTGAGCCGAATCTACCACCCAGCTTTAGGCTTCCTTTCGGGCTGGGTCTCTGCAACGATTGGCTTTGCTGCGCCTATTGCACTGTCTGCTATGGCTTTTGGGGGATATTTTACAAAAATTGTTCCTGCGGCTAATCCTACTATAGTTGCTCTTGTGGTCATTGGCTTGGCGACTTTTATCAATTTTCTGGGATTGACGCTCAGCGAAATGGTGCAAAAGGGAACGACCTATCTCAATTTAACGCTTATTATCGGCTTGATTTGCTGTGGTTGGTTGATCGCAGGCAATACAGAGCATTTTCAACTTTCCCAAGGCTGGGAAGCCGATTGGAGTGATATTACTAGCCACTCTTTTGCGGTTTCGCTAATTTATGTGTCTTACGCCTTTTCGGGATGGAATGCCGTAACCTATGTGGCTGGCGATGTTAAAAATCCCCTAAAAAACGTGCCTCGATCTTTGCTAATTTCTGTGGCATTGGTTGCAACCTTGTATGTTCTACTGAATTTTATCTTTTTACTGCGCGTTCCTCAGGCTGAATTGGCTGGGCAGGTAGAGGTAGGGGCTATTGCTGCCAACGCTATTTTTGGTGATATTGGTGAAAAGCTCATCTCGGCTATGATTTGTTTGGGGCTCTTGGCCTCCGTCTTAGCCATGACGATTGCTGGTCCACGCCTGACCGAAAAAATGGGGCAAGATATTGCAGGCTTGAAGTTTGTGGCTATTACCAATAAACAAGGGGCACCTATTGTGGCAATTCTTATTCAAACACTGATTGCCATTATTTTAGCAGTAACTAATTCCTTTGATGCGGTTCTTCGTTATGTGGGCTTTACTTTGGCTTTGTTTACTTGTTTAACTGTTTTTGGGTTGTTTATTAGCCGTATTTTAAATAAGAATGAAGGAGATGAGTCTATTCGTCCTACAATCATTCCTATCATAGCAGCTATTATTTTTGTCGCCTTAGAACTTTGGATGTTAATCTTTACTATGATTGATCATCCTCTAGAGTCCTTACTAGGACTTAGCACCTTAGCCTTAGGTTTTATTGTATATTTGTTTGTAGGAAAAACTTATCAAGCTAATAATTCTGAAATCTAACAATTCCTAAACCATAAATTTAAAATCCAATGATGATGAAATGGAACGGGGTACTTCCCTTCATATTTGTTATGATGCTATTTATAACTGCATCTTGTGATAATTCCAACAGTAATAATAATGAGGAAGAAGTAATGTCTTCTAATAATGAACCTCCTGCCGAAAAGCAAGATAGTACAGCCCAAGAAGATACTCCAGAAGAAGAAAAGGTAGAATTTGATCGCAAATACAATGACATCGCCCGTATTTTGGCTGGGATGGAAATTGAAGCAGAGTCTAAATATTATGAGGTTACACAAACGCCTACTTGGAAAGCTTATGCAAAAGCTTCTGATGCAGGTTGGGCTTCGGCCGATACCCGTCGCTTCAACACCATGCGAGATTGGGCAAATACGGAGTTAAAAGCACTACGTGAGATGGAGGGCGATATTTTCTACCC
>CAZOLU010000202.1:0-5662 GCA_964580485.1 uncultured Saprospiraceae bacterium
CATACTCAGGTTTAAGCCCATTCCCATAGATAAGCGTCCCCATTTGTTGCGAGGGGGATAGTGTTTGATTTTGATCAACTCTTTGCGGATACCTTGGTTGAGAAAACGCTCGACAAATTCATTAAGTAGTTTTTTTAGGGCTTGTTTAGCCAATTCTTTGAGGGCTTCTTTCCCTTTCTTAATCAACTCATCCAAGGTAGTGACACCATCGAAGATATCTGCCATAGTAGTGATGATCTCAGTCAACCCAGCCTTTTCGATTTCTTCTTTAAATACCTCAGCCGTAACACCTAAAATTTCGCCAAGATCAGTTTTACCATCCTCTAAAATCATTCTAGCGGCCTTAGCCACATCTTTCACGATCTCATTATCTACATGTTCTTCAACCACTTCGGCAGTTTCCCGAATCACCTCTCCTACTTCAATCTTGCCGTCCTCTACAATATCCCCTACTCCTTCGGCAATATCTTGTACCAATTCATTATCGCTATGTTCTTCTACCACTTCGGCCACTTCTTCAATCACCTCCATAGCATCCACCTCTCCATCTTCTACAATATCCCCTACTCCTTCGGCGATGTCTTGTACCAATTCATTATCGCTATGTTCTTCTACGATCTCGGCAGTTTCTTCGATCACCTCCATAGCATCCACCTCTCCATCTTCTACAATATCTCCTACCCCTTCGGCAATATCTCGGACTACATCATTATTGGTATTATCGCCAACAACTTCGGCCGTTTCTCGAATTACCTCCTCCACATCAATTTTTCCATCTTCTGCAATATCTCCCACGCTGTCTAGGATATCTCCCCCAATATTGAGAAGGTCTCCAATATTTACCCCTTTGCCCTCTACTTTACGTGTTCTTTTGATGCTCCCTCTAATTTCTTTGAGGACCTCTTTAGCTTTTTTCTTATTTTCTTTAGAAGCTTGCTTTTTGCGGCTTTTGACTTCCTTCTTTAGTTGTTTGAGGCGATCGCGTTTTTCGCGTAATTTCCCAAGTAAACTCATTATATATTGATTTTAACTAAGTTCAAAAATTGATTATTGTGATCTATTCGATCTCTAAAAAAGATAGAAATTTTCCTCCTTTTGGAAGTGGTTCGCTTTCTTGTTCTGCCAATTCAACCTCAATATCATCTACTTCCTTTTCGATAGCTTCGATTTGTGCTAGTACTTCTTTCATACGTGCTTGGAAAGCCTCATCTTCTTCACGATTAGCTTGGCGGGTAGGAGCAGCGGCAATTACTTTCTCTAAAAGCTGCTGCATTTGTGCTTTCATTTTATTTTGAATGCGATCTGCTCTTTTTTCTAGCTTTTCTCTCAAACGATCGTCAGCATCCTCATACAAGTCCTCAAAATCTTCAATTTGCGCTAAGCACTGTTCCACCACCTCTAAATCACGGTCCGTTACACGACCTTTTTTCAAGTTTTTGAGTACCGTTTTTTTAATTTTTTTCGTCTGTTTTTCAACTACTTGAGCTTTAGACTTTAGCTGCTTGAAGGTCATTTCTAATGCTGCGGTGGGATCATCGCCAGAAATTGCGCCTTTGATCTTAGTAAGCTGTGGTAAAATTTGTTGGCTTGCCGTTAAGAGCTTTGCTCCAGTTTGTTGGGTTGCTGTATCCATATTCGGATATTCTTCAACAAAAGCTGTCAAGAGATCTTCAAGCTCTAAGACAAGTGTTAGATCCTCTTCCTCTAAATCTCCAGCTTGATAAGCAGGCAGTAGGCCATTAGTAAAATCGTTGACCGCCTGTGTAGTGGATTTCAACAGATCCAACTTATCAACACTAGGGGTATCTTCTGTGTCTAGGCTAGAATCCTCTGCTGAGGTTTCTTCTTGAGTAGTAGCCCCCACTACTTCCACTTGTACGCCAATTTCCTCAAAAGCAGGAGCTATTTTAGCCATGACTTTTTCAGGACTAATACTTCCTTTTTTCAAAGTAATTTTTGCCAAAGGGTTGCCATCTATCCCTTTGACGAGCTGAAACATGGCTGCGGAGATTTTATTTGGTTTGTGAAACTTCTCTAAACGAATTCGTTTAAATTCTTTCTGCATTTCGGCAGGCTTCTTGAAAGGTACTGCCAACGAAGATTTTTTACCATCCAATTTGTAATCTTCCAAAAGGATAATTGCTTTGGCTTTTTTCCAAGTCATGATTTTTTTAAACAACTTTTTATAGTCGTTTTTTTTCATTTCTGGTAAAGCCTCTAGGGTTAATTCATTGTTTGCCATAATCTAATTGTAGTAAAATAGTTGGTTAGGATTTTGTACATAAATTTAAAGCGTTAATATAATATTTTTTTTGCTAAAAAACTAGCCCATTTTAAAATACAGCATTGGGGATTAAGTCTTTGTTAAAATATAAATAGACCCATAACATTAATGTATCTTTGCACTTCAAAGCAAATTGAAGGTATTCAGCCATTGTAACTTATAAATTATGCGATACTTACTTTCTTTATTACTCTTATTGCAAATAATAAAGCCATTAGAAGCACAGCAGCCTCCAACAACGGAACAGCTTATGGAAACGGCGATTGCCCACTATGATGGGGGGCGTTATCAAAAAGCCATTCAGTTTTTAAATGAAGCGATGAAGCTCAACCAAGAGGGGCGTTTGAGTGATATTTTATTCTATTACCGGGCACTTTGCTATATTCAATTAAAAGAAGATCAGGCTGCCTATGCCGATTTGGATACAGCCATCCTATTCAACCCTCAAAAACCTCATTATTTCTATCATCGAGCTACTCTAGAGATCAAACTAGGTAAACCTCAACAAGCATTTGCAGACCTTGAAAAGACTCTTGAGCTAGAGCCTCGCTATGAAAAAGCTTGGATGAAAAAAGGGGTACTCTTGCAGCAGCAGCAACGTATTCGAGAAGCCTTGATTGCCTACAATAAAGCCATTGAACTGAATGATAAAAATGCAGAGGCTTATTACTTTAGAGGACTCATTATGCTACAAGTAGGGATGCCCGATAAAGGTTGTGCCGATCTTGAAAAGTCAGCAGATCTGGGGCATCGAAGCGCAGCAAAAGCGCAGCAGCAATATTGTGCACCTTAAATTTCAACACTTTATGCCAAAATTACCGCCTAAAAAAGATTTCATCAACGTAGCCATGCGAGAAGCTGGACGTTTAAGCCAGCGTTGGGTCCTATTTCAACATGGCAGCTTTCTGACCATTCGCAATGACAACAGTGCTAGTATAGGGCTTTATGCTCGAGATATTTTGCAAAAGCATGGACATATGACTCGCCAAGATGGCGATAAAATCCTCTTTGAGGTCAGTCCAATTCCAGAGGGTTGGTTGGTGAGTTCTATTCAAGTTGGACTCTATACTATTGTGCTCAAAGAAGAGGTACAGGATATGCCTAAAGACCTTAAAAGTATTGGAGAGTTTGGGCTGGGCAAAAGGCATAGTGATAGTGTTGATCCACATATTATTTTTATGGAAGCAGGTGACTGCTGAGGATCTTCTGTAAAAACATAGACGGATCGGCCTAAGTAGAATTTAGCGACTCTGCTTATCAATTAGGGGCAAAAATCATCCAACTCAAGTCCTATTTTGCTTTGGAGGAATGGGAGGCTGCTCTCTCCCATATTGCAGCTTTTCGCAAGGTTGTGGAGCGCGACAAGTCGCTATCTGACTACCGCAGGCAGGCCAATCTACAGATGCTCAAACTTGCTAAAAGACTGGTTCGCCTCTCCCAAGATTGGGACTATCTATCTACCAATAAGCGCAATAATCGCTGCAGCGAAATTGAACGGAGCTTGGAAACAGGCGCGCCCATTGCTAACCGGGATTGGCTAGAAGCTTGTGTAGCACAGTTGATGCAGTTTTAACATAGCAAATCTTGCCCTCAGCTCAGTTTTTGCAACGATTTATCGATACTATAATTCAAATGCTTATATAAAAAATATCCACTTTACATCAGTCCCAATAGCTGATAGAAAAAATCTATTTGGCAAAGGGTAAAGGATTAGACACAAAAATTTAATGATTATTTAAAAAAAAAATTAAATTTGCCTTACAAACTATTTACAGCAACTTTGTCTAATCAACAATAATTTACTATGACTCAAATACGAAGCAAGATCGCCGGCCTAGGATTTTATGTTCCTAAAAATGTTATTCAGAATGATGACTTGAAAGAAGTGATGGAAACCAGTGATGAATGGATCAGAGAACGAACTGGGATTGAAACCCGACGCTATGTAGATCGTTATAAAGAAAACACCACCACACAGGCCGTAGAAGCTTCTAAAATTGCTATCGAAAGAGCTGGAATCACTCCAGACGATATCGACTTTATCATTTTTGCCACCTTGAGTCCCGATTATTACTTTCCTGGTTGTGGGGTATTGCTACAACGTGAGTTGGGGATCAAAAGTCATATCGGTGCACTAGATATTCGCAACCAATGTTCTGGATTTGTCTATGGTATTTCCATTGCCGATCAGTTTATCAAAACAGGAATGTATAAAAATATCTTGCTAGTAGGCTCTGAGACACATTCTTCCGGACTAGATTTTAGCACAAGAGGGCGTAACGTTACGGTAATTTTTGGCGATGGTGCAGGTGCAGCAGTATTGCAACCTACCACTAAAGAGGGGCAAGGCATCTTGTCTACGCACCTACATGCCCAAGGAGAGCATGCCGAACGGTTAGCCTATCTCAACCCAGGAGCACATGGTGGGGTATTTACGGGCGATCGCTCAGATTTCCATACGGATAGCAAATGGGACTCTATGCTATTTACCCAAGAGATTTTAGACAATGGCAATTTCTACCCCAATATGGATGGCCCCTTTGTTTTCAAAAATGCGGTTGTTCGTTTCCCTGAGGTGATTATGGAAGCCTTACAAAGCAACGGTAAACAAGCAAGCGATATTGATATGCTCATCCCACATCAAGCCAACTTGCGCATCGCTCAGTTTGTGCAAAAACGTATGGGCTTGTCGGACGACCAGGTCTACAACAATATTCAAAAATATGGAAACACCACCGCTGCTTCTATTCCAATTGCACTAACTGAAGCTTGGGAAGCAGGCAAAATTAAAGAAGGTGATTTGGTTTGTTTGGCAGCCTTTGGTAGTGGATTTACTTGGGGAAGTGCACTAATTCAATGGTAGCGGAGTTATTCTTTAGTATAAAAGCCGCTTTAGCCTATCGGGTTAGAGCGGCTTTTTGTCGGATAATGAACTTAGCCATAGAATATCTCACAAAATATTTGCGTATAATATATTAATATTGGTCATGACATAAGTGATCTATTTTTATAAATTTCAACAAATAACTACAATTATTAAGATGAACTGGAAGAAAAGAATATTTAGCATAGGTTTTTTGATCTGTGCATTAAGCCTTAGCGCACAAGAAAAAGCACCTGAAAACTGGTTTAACCTAGACTTGGAAGAAGATCAGGTTCATGGCGTAAGTACAGAAAAGGCTTATCGAGAATTACTCAAGGACAAAAAACCTAAGAAAAAGGTAGTCGTCGCCATTATTGACTCTGGTGTAGATCCAGAACATGAGGATTTGAAAGACGTAATGTGGGTCAATGAAGATGAAATCCCTGGCAACGGAAAAGATGATGATGGCAATGGCTATATTGATGACATTTCCGGCTGGGACTTCGTCAACAACG
>CAZOLU010000202.1:5672-7115 GCA_964580485.1 uncultured Saprospiraceae bacterium
TATATTGATGACATTCATGGATGGAACTTCATTGGAGGTAAAGAGGGTAATGTTTATCAGGAAAATCTGGAGCTAACGCGTCTCTACAGAGAGTTTAAAAACATGAAACGCCGCAATAAAAAGCAGCAAAAATACTTTGAGCAACTCGAAAAAGAGCATGAAAGCAAGCTTAAAGAGATGAAAACAGGACTCATGACTTATACTGCGGTCATGGAGGCCATCGAAGCTTTGGAAACAGAAACTGGTAAGAAAGACTTCACCCTTGCAGACCTCAATGACATTCCAGAAGATGCAGAAGCGGATGTTAAGCAAGCTAAAGCCATGCTTGGCGGATTTTTGGGAGATAAAACAGGTGCCGAGTTTAAAAAAGATATCAAAGGAGCTCTGGATTATTTTGGAGACCAAGTCAATTACTACCTCAACCTTGATTTTGACCCTCGCTCTATTGTAGGAGATGATTACAGCAATCAGAACGAACGCATTTATGGTAATAATGATGTCTATGGTGCAGATGCAGATGCCGACCATGGTACACACGTAGCGGGTATCGTAGGGGCTGTTCGTGGAAATGGAGTAGGTATGGATGGTGTTGCCAACAATGTTTTGCTGATGTCGATTCGTACCGTACCTCATGGTGATGAGCGCGATAAGGATGTAGCCAATGCCATTCGTTATGCCGTAGATAATGGGGCTGATGTTATTAACATGAGTTTTGGGAAAGGATACTCTTACAGTAAGAAAGTGGTTGACCGTGCTGTGAAATATGCAGAAAAGAAAGGAGTACTCTTGGTACATGCTGCGGGTAATAGTAGTTTGGACATTGATGAGGAAGATAATTTCCCAACCAAATTTTATATGAAAGGGAAAGATCCTAGCAAAAGAGGTAAGAGATCTGCCAAAAACTGGATTGAAGTAGGTGCTTTATCTTGGAAAGGGGGTGAAGATGCTACGGCAAGATTCTCTAACTATGGAAATGAAACGGTGGATCTCTTTGCGCCTGGTGTAGATATTTACTCTACACTTCCAGAAGAAGAATATGCACCTCTTAGCGGTACAAGTATGGCCTCTCCAGTAGTAGCTGGGGTAGCTGCGTTGGTCAAAAGTTATTATCCTTCGCTTAGTGCTGCGGAGTTGAAAGAATGTTTGGAAAAATCAGTAGTACCTGTTACTTACAAAGTAAAAGTGCCTGGTAAGATCAAAACCGTTGAATTTAAAGAATTGTGTATTACAGGTGGTGTGGTAAATGCTTACAATGCTTTGAAATTAGCAGAGGAAATGACCAAAAAATAAGCCTCCGCCACAGATAAAACAAGAGCGTCATCCCTTCTTTTGAGTCCATAAAGCAAATCAAAGTTGCATTTGCTTGGCATAGTGGGCTAGAGAGATTCAGTACACTGTCCAGAAAGTAATTTTATGCATCTTTTTTGGAGAGCGCTGAAAGTG
>CAZOLU010000203.1:0-3968 GCA_964580485.1 uncultured Saprospiraceae bacterium
TAGAGCTTGAGCGGGATTTTTTGCCTATGATGCCTCTACACTGGACGGTGGTACACCCTATTAGTCCTCAATCGCCTATGTTTCATTGGTCAGAGAACCGTTGTAATAGTTTGGATATAGAAGTGGTGGTTATTTTACAAGCTTATGACGATACGTTTGCAAATAAGGTTCGATCTTACAAGTCTTATAAGTGCTCTGAAATGTCTTGGAATGCAAAATTTGAACCCATGTTTTATGCTAATGAAGATGGAGAAACTGTACTAGAGTTGGAGAAGTTGAGTGATTTTGAAAAACTGTCTGACAAAACCTAAATGTCCGCTTTTGTCTGTTCTTCATTTTATGAAAGTTTCATTTAGCCTATTTCCCTGATTCCTTGCCTTCTTCGACTCCTTAGGAGAAAGGCTAGGGGACGGCAATTTTGGGGCTAAATAGTTGCCATTTTTTTGCATTAAACAACAAAGCACTAATTTACGGTAGACTTCAGAGATGAAGCCTCTTTTTTATGCCTGCTGCTCTTCCAGTTTTTTATGTTCTCTCCTATGAGCAAAAGCATCCGCAGCCGTTTTAAAAATGATAACTAAAACAACAATCAGAATAACACTGGAAGTTGCCTCAGCGACTATTACTCCAAAAATGGCAATAAATTGCTGTACAAACACACGGGTGTAGGGCTTGAACATCAGATCTGCAACATGCTCTTTTTTATATTCTTCCTTCCCCATATAGTTCCAAAAAAATGAGAATAAATGACTTGAAAATAGGAGCAAAGCTGGCCACCACATGGCAGCAAAAATATCATCGATTATAAGGGATATAGCCTCTTCTGAGTTATCGCCCTCTAATGCTGTTGGTATACCAAGTAAAATGAAAACTCCCTGAACTATCAAAAATACCCCAAAATGTACGATGAAAAATGGAACCATAATGACTTTCAGAATATTATTACTCATATCCTTGGGGGCGGCTAAAATCATTTTAAAAACATTAAAAAAACCAATAATCAGCGTTTCCATCCAATAAATAGATAGAATTTCCATAGGCGACCAACCCAAGGCAATTACTCCAATAAGTGGGACAATATTCACCACCAAAAGCACTACAAGACTAATAGACAGAGGAAGTTTTTTCTTTTGATTCATGTATAGTTTAATTAGAAAACTAAGCGATAATTTGTTTGGTAGGATGAGGATAAAACTACTATATTGCAAATAACCCTTAAAGTCTTAAAGAGTTGGGGTAAACTTAGGAAAAAAATTATCAACTACCTATTTTAATTTGGCTCAATGGCAACCGTTGCATTATCTGTCCCCGTACTCATCCAACACATCAAAGTCGATAAACAATGGCAGTATTATATCCGCCCTGTTTTTTTTCAATACCCAGTAGCTACGGATCGTCGTTATGAGTCGGCACTTCAAAATTTTAGAGCGGCACTTAGGGATCATTTCAGAGGTTTTCGATTAAGTCGAACCAATTTGGATAAGCTGCTTTGGTATATGTTCAATCCTGAGCTCAAGCATCTCAAACCTCAGTATCACTTTTTTGTTGGGAAGGATTTGCATGTCAAAGGGAAATTTAGCCTGATTTACTTTCAGTTGCAGGGCACACACTTTGTTTGTCTGCCAGCCCTTAACTCTTATACCTTTATTGCCGACCCCAAGGCGCTAAAACGCCATGAGTTGATAGCCCAAGCCCAAGTACAAATCGAAAAACTTTTAAGGGCAGAACGAAAGGAAGGACAACTCAACTCTCAAGATTTAGAGACTTATTACATCGCTAAAAGTGAATTTGTAACTACCGTAGAGTTGACGGTGCAAATTGATCAGCAAGGCTTTTCATTTGAGTCTAGTGTCAACGACTGGTTTCATGCTTTCTTTGCAAATAATAGAGAATTTGATGGGGAAACGGAGCTCCTGCAAGTAGGGCAAAACCTCAATGAGCTATACCCCAACGACCTCAAACGTGCTTATTACCGCGAACAATTGGTGAATAAGTTGTATAACAGTATCTATCATATTGAGAATACCCCTATCGTATTAGTGGGGCCCGAGGGCATCGGAAAACGCTCGATCATACAAGAGGTCATTTATCGGTATGTCAAGCAACAGAAGGAAAAAAGTACGCCTTTTGATACTTATCAACGCATGTGGCATGTAGATCCAACTCGAATTATTGCGGGGATGAGTGTTGTGGGGATGTGGCAAAAACGCTTGGAAGCCATACTCCTGCACCTGAAAAACCGTATATCTTCTATTCCAAATGCTTCCGACAAACTATTGATAGACAACCCTGTTGCCCTTTTGCGTATTGGCAAGTCTTCACAAAATAGCATGACTCTAAGTGATGTGATGAAGCCTTATTTGGAAAACCGCAGCTTGCAGGTGGTCATTTTAGCTTCAGCAGAGGAATGGAAGTTGGTACAAGAGAAGGATCGCCGTTTTGCAGATCTTTTTCAGGTATTGAGAGTCCCCGAGCCTTCCACCGAAGATGCATTGCGCATGGTGTTGGAAGAACGCAAACGTTTAGAGTTTGAACACAATTGCATGATTACCGTACAGGCTATCCGCCAACTTTTTGATATTCATCGCAACTATTTCAAACGCAGAGCACTACCTGGCAGTGTTGCACGATTGATGACACAACTTGCGGTCAAGTTTAAACATCATAAAATTGACGTAGAGTCGGTTCAGGAAGAATTTAAACATTATAGTGGACTTAATGCACAAATATTTGATGACAATTATGTTTTTGAAGAAAATGAAGTGCGTAAAAATATTGCAACAGCACTCATTGGTCAACCCAAAGCAGAAGAGGGACTGACAAATATTATTCACTTGATAAAAGCTCGACTTCAAAACCCCCAAAAACCACTAGGATCATTTCTATTTATTGGGCCTACTGGGGTGGGCAAAACAGAAGCAGCTAAAATCATCACTAAATATCTACTTGGCGATGCTCGGAAATTGATGCGTTTTGATATGAACGAATATATCGATCCTGGAGCCGTAAGTCGTTTGATTGGAGATTATTATAATCCAGAAGGTCAGCTGACAGGCAAAATTCGTTACAATCCTTTTGGAATATTATTGTTTGATGAAATTGAAAAGGCAGATCCCAAGGTACATGATTTATTATTGCAATTGTTGGATGATGGTCGCTTGACAGATTCTCTGGGACGAACGGTAGATTTTGTGAATACCATTGTGATTATGACTTCCAATGTGGGGGCGAGTCAGGCGGCAACTCAATTGGGCTTTGATACCACAGGGCGAAATGATGAAGCTATTTACAGAAAGGCTGTAGAGAATTTTTTCCGACCCGAATTTGTCAATCGAATCGATCAAGTAGTGATCTTCAATGCTTTAGGCTTGGAGCATATTTTAGAAATTGCACAATTACAAATCAAGCAGCTGCTTTCTCGTGATGGTTTTGTGCGACGGTCAACAATTCTCAATATTTCTAATGAGGCGCTGGAATGGGTAGCAAGGCGAGGTTATAACGAAAAAATGGGGGGGCGGGCGCTCAAACGTCAGATTGAACAAGACCTTACTGCTTTTACTGCGGAACAATTGATCCAAACTCGCCACGAAACACCAATTATTTTTGATATTCAACTCAAAAATGACCGACTATATCCACAAGTAGAAGTTTTGGATTTTGTCGATCCGCTTCCAGAAGATTGGCTACCTAAGATTCCTGACGATAAGGCTTTAAAACGTTTCTATGGTCAGCTTTTGAAAAAGATTGAAGGAATCGAACAGTTTTTGTCTGAGGGTTATGAGGAGGATTATTGGGAAGATGAAGATGATGAGGAGGAGGAGGGCTATTTGGTGGAAGTAGAAGGTGCATCGGATTGGATTTTTTATCAGTTTAAAAATCAGCTTGCCGATAAAAAAGAGCATTTCCGGTTGGTATTATTGGGCTTCAAAAGTCGATATGAAGATCAGCTTACACAAAATGTATTTCGC
>CAZOLU010000203.1:3978-7115 GCA_964580485.1 uncultured Saprospiraceae bacterium
ACCAGTAGCATTATATACAAACGATCCGAACCGCATAAAATTGAGAAGATTCTACGTAAGGATATTCTTTTCCAACAGTCTGCTTTAGATGAACTGCGTTATGTGTATCAAAATGCGCCTGAACAGTTTGGAAGGGGACAATCTACCTATATGGAGGATTTTATAGATTTAGCTTATTTTAACATAGGGGCGCAAGCGGCGGTAGAAGATGCTTTAGATCAAGTGATTATCTACATAGAGTCAATGATTGAAAATCAGGGACGAGATGAAGTAGCTTATCTTCGAACCCTCTATGTCGATCTACTGGAGAGTATGGACTTAAGTTTTAAGGTAATCAACAACCGCATTGAAGTGGAAGGTTATGCTATTTATGCTTGGTTGAAAAATGAAAGTGGCTATCACCTATTTTATCGCTCACACCAATCTGCCTTACCGTTGCGCGTACAGGTACTTTATAAAGATGAGTCTAAAGTAAAAGCTTCCAAGGCTTTGAAAGTGTTGCGTTTGTATGATATTTGGCTAGGAGAGTTGCATCGAAGCTCAACACTCACCGATTTACGTACAGGCTATACCAACCAAGCCGATGTTCGGGTCGGAGAGTTGAAGTTGTTGATTTATGCAGGGTTGGACCCCGCAGATCGTCTACGCTTGAGGTAGTTTAGACCATGACATTACTTTTATGGCTTAAATATAAATGCCGCATCTCTGTAAGCTGCGTGCCAACTCCCAAAATCTTTAAAGCTCCTTGAACATTGACTAACAAAAGTAATCGTTCATCATTCAATTTAGCCTTATGAATCTGTTTCAACCATAAGTTGATAGGGATGAGAATACCCTCTGGACTGTCAAATAAGGTTGCATATTCTAAGAGGGCTTTGATGTGGCATTGTTGCTCTCTGAGTTGGATGTAAAACTCATGGCCTGGAATTCCCCCTTTCCCTGCAAGGTTATGCTGATAGCCCTTGAATACCCATAGTGCTGCAAATGCTTGTTCTTGCTGTTGGTCTAAGGCATTATTTAGATCTTTAATGAGTTGTAAGGCGGCCTCTTCGGTTGAAAGTAAGGGCAGAACATTGGGATCTACCTGATCCTCCTCATCTAGGGGTTCATCACTAGGAGCATGCTCATTTTCCGAAAGTCTTTCCCACAATTGCATGACCTCCTCCTTGCTTTCCCCTGCTCCGAGTAACCAAAGGTTTTGAGAGGCTTGGTCTTGTCCCAAAAGCACATAGACATAATCTCTAACCACACTAGGTTCCGCTCCAGGGTAAAGGTCTTTGAGCTTACAGCCTAAGAGATAAGCCATTGGCTCCTCCAATAATTCTAAGGTTTGAAGGTCTGGCTCTAGGGTCCATTGTCCATTGATTGCTTGTGTGAAAACTGCATCACCACTAAGTCCACTACCTCCTACAAGATTGCGAGTATAGCTTTCTGGATGCCATAATGCTCTGAAATTACCTTCACTGTTGGCTTTTAGGGCTGTTCTGAAGTTTCTAAAAAAGGATTGTAATCGGTTGTTGTACATGGGTCTAGCGAATGAATAGAGGTTAATTGTTTATTTGCTTGCTGTCAAGATCAGTGCTATCTACCTGTGTGCTATCTATCTTGGGTTCTGTTACTTTAGGGTTGGGAACATCTATCTTAGGTAATGCTCTTTTTTTTAAGAGCTCAACATATTCAGAACATAAATCTTGACGGGTACGTTCATAAGTTGCTTTCATTTTTTCATTTCCTGCCTGATGCAATTTATCTAGAAAGGCTTTTTGCTGCTGTTCACCTCCAAGACAAGCCAGTACATTATTTTCTTCGATGAGAATGTTGTGTGCTAGTGTTGCAATACGTTCGGGGCTTTTGTCAAGCTCTTGGTAAAATGCTGCTTTTTGAGCATTACATTCACACCATTTGATTGCAGCCAACTCTACTTCCGATTTTCCACAGGCTGTTAGCAGGAATATAGATAATAAAAAGCTTAATGGTTTAAGGCGTTGAGGCATAAGATGTAGATGTTATTGAGGTTCAATAGCTGCTTCAAGTGCTGCAATTACTTGAAAAACTTCAGGGCAAACTTCTTCTTTAACCCGACGAAAAGTCTTTAAAAATTTATCTTTTTGAATGCTATTCATCTGTTGGTCTTTTTTTACCCATTTAGACTCCCCACCCAAACACTGCATATTCTGCACCACCAAGCTGTGCATGCTGTCTAGTACCGTTTGGCGATCTTGAGGAGTTTGAGCAGCTTCCAATTTTTGATGTAAGGGGATAAGCCCTTGATTGCAGCTACACCATTGTTGGGCGAGTGCTTCTGCTTCTTTTTTGGGGTCCTGTTGGCAGCTCTGTACCAAGAGCAATAATAGAATGAGTGAGAAGATCGTGTTGGCTGATTTCATGATATTACTAAGTTGCTCTTACTACATTTATATAAAACAATATATAAAACAAACAAAATCTAGGGAAGACTGATGGGATAAATATATATAGACAACAGCTTCTATAAAAAACTCCCTTGAATCTGCTTCAAAGGAGTTGATTTTTTTCTAAATGCTTGGGTAGCATAAATATTTATGCTTAACGAAGTGTTTGCAATGCTACAGCTACATCGTTGCAGTTTTCTGTCAATTGGTGCATCACATTATCCTCAAACTGTGCTCGCTCATTGGTAGGAAGTGCTCGAACTTCTTTCAAAATCGTTGGCATATCTACACAAATGTGCACTTGGCGAATAGCATTAGTTATATTTGACTTAGCTTCTCGTTTGGCTACTTCATCCGAGGCTTCTTTGTATTGCGTTGCGTAAAGTGGAAGTTGATGCTCCTGCCCACAACTACACATACGATCAGCTACCTCTTTGGGATTGATGTTGTTGCTTGGATTAGCTTCTTGAACATTAACAGGGGCGGTCCACAAGTAGAAACCTAAAAAGAGAAAAAGAAATTTCATATCTGTATGGTATTAGAGTAATGAAAATTTAACAGATTACTTAGATCTTGATAAAGATAACAATAATCATGCAAAAGATGAACTTATCTCTTTATAGAACGTAAGAAATCCGCCAATTATTGACCCGTACCACCTCTAATTATATGAATTACTCCTTTTGTAGATGCTACAGGTTCACAATTCATACAATCTCTAGTGAT
>CAZOLU010000204.1:0-7105 GCA_964580485.1 uncultured Saprospiraceae bacterium
TGCCCTCGGCTACCTCGGTACCATAGCCCGTAGGCGTAAAAAATGCAGGAATACCAGCACCAGCAGCGCGGATACGCTCGGCCAAGGTTCCTTGAGGAGTAAGTTCTACCTCCAACTCTCCAGACAACAATTGGCGTTCAAATTCAGCATTTTCCCCCACATAAGAAGAGATCATTTTCCTAACTTGACGCTGTTTGAGCATCAAACCGATACCAAAATCATCTACCCCAGCATTATTAGAAATACAGGTCAACCCTTTGGTTCCTTTTTCTACCAGCGCCGCAATACAGTTTTCTGGAATACCACAAAGTCCAAAGCCCCCCAACATCAAGGTCATGTTATCTTGAATATCTTTTACTGCTTCTGCGGCACTTGCCACTACTTTATTCATAGTCTTCATTTTAAAAATGAGTAATCAGATTCACGCTGCCTAAGCTAAGAACTTTTTGATAGATCCTTTAAGATATTTTAGATTTTTTCTATATGCAGCTTCAAAAACTAAACGAATATTATTAAGAAAAGAAGCCTTATGGGCAGGCTGAGCAAGCTCAGCCTCCGCTATGTTTCGCAGTTCGCTATTCGATCAGCCCTCCATTGCATTGCGGTCCTCCTTTCGCCTTGCTACAGTCGCTACTACACAGCGCGGCGCCAGGTCGTTGGGGCGTCCCTAGGGTTGAAAACCCTAGGCTGCGCATGGGGCGGCGAGCGAGGGTTTCAACCCTTAGGCGAATTTTTACAGAGGATTGATCATCTTCAAATTATCAAATTTTTGAATCACCAAATCAATCCAACTCTTGCCAGGGGCGGCGCGCTGCGCAATGGTGCGACCCTAGGGAGCAGCCCGAAGGGCCAAGCAGGCTTGCGCGCCATGGAGCATAGCGCAGCTGCGCCCTCAGGGAGCAGCTGCCCCTAAAAAAAACCTTAAAAATGATCCAACTCCTCCCCTCCCCAAAATCCAATTTCCCCTTTCAGGGCTTTTTCTCCGTTGGGCTTCTTAATTAAATCTTCGTAGTTTTTAGGTTTTTGTGTTTTTAGAAAGACCGACCAGTACAACTGCCTTGACATTCCCGACCAACGAATGATGTGTCGGTCATATTGCCAAGTTTGAAATAGGTTTAAGAGTAGTAGGATACTTATGCAAAAAGCAAAGCTGTACCTCAAGAGTTTGGGTTGTCGAATACGATCTAAGAAAGCCGCCAATCCCAAAGCTAAAACAGGATAAAAATCAATAAAAGGTCTTTGGCTAAAACTACCACCATACCACCAGTTCCACCAACTGAGCACCACATAAATTTGACAGAATATAAAGAGGGGAGCAATCCACTGCCAGTCTTTGGCTTTTCGATATAATAAAAAGACCCCTATAAGCATAAAAAATCCAAGTGGGGTGTAAACCAACCATCCTTTGGTATAAGAAAACAAACCTAGAGCAAATCGGGGGCGATCAAAGAAAAAGCGTTCTACAAAATCCCCGCTCTGATAGGAATAGTAAACCCAATGCCCTGTAACATATTTCCAATACAAGAGTTGAGGGCTCAACACCACAAAAGCTACGGCCAGTAACGTTAATAATTTGAGCCATTGTTTCTGATATAGTACAGCCTTATTTTTTAAGTCCTTCCAACTACAAATGGCATAAAAAATAAAAAGGATAGCAACCAGAACGTTATTGGGTCGTACCAAAGCAATCATACCACTCACTAATCCCAGATACAAAGTGTATCGCCAAGAAGGAGATTGATGCCAAAGCTGTGTTAGGCGGATAAAGAAAGCAAAAAGCATAAAATTGTGGATGTGCGACATTAACCCCTCTTCAAAAACATAATAGGTAGCATTAGTGCCTAAAATCACTAGCAGCAATGTCCAGCTTACAATCACTTCATCAAAATATTCCTTTAGAAATTTTCGCAAAGCCAACAAACCAAGGAACATATGCACAGGGGCTGCCATAGAAAGCATGATTTGATAGGGCTCAGAAAAGCCATCTTCGGGCATAGCACTGTGGATATGTGCCCAAAGGTGGCCCAATAAGAAATAAGGTAGGTATAAAATGGACATTCCCATCGACATCTTAATCACCCAGCCCCCCTCTTCAGTTTTATTCGGCCAATAACGTTGCTCAATCCACTCGGGATGTTCCGCTAGGAAATTAAGTTTTAAATCCCCATGAATAAAGGCTGCAGGTAGATAGGCATAGTACCCTCGGATATCCCAAACAATAACATGATAATTCGCCCATTTTTGATTGATGAAGACTAGTGCCACCATGATAAGCAATAAACCCCAACAGATCCATTGACTCCATGGCCGCTGTGATGTTTTTGAATTGAGTTGATGCATGCTTGAAGAATATGGATCTTGTAAAAAAAGATAGTACAGGACCTAGACCGTAGGTGATCTACGGTCTAGGTCTGTGCGCGCGTGCGCGAGCAACGCCTTTGATGAGCAAAGGCGTTGCTCACGCGCGCGCCTGCGTAGCAAGAGCGTAGCTCATCTACGCTCTTGCTCAGCCAGTTTGTAGCCTAAAGATAAGTCACTTTTCATAAATTTTGAACTTTAGGCTCTCGAATCTCCGATCAAGAAGCCTTCAGGTTTTTGAAAGAATAAGTAATTCAATTGTTAGCAAATCCAGTTGGGAGTTCGTATCTTTGGGGGCTAAATTTTTAATTATATTACTCACTGCAGCTTGACTGTTCTTCAAGCTTGTCATAAAAAAGAGGTGCAACTATGATTGTATATCTCACAAGAAAAGAAAGCTTCAATGCGGCCCATCAATTGTGGGTGCCGTCTTGGTCAGAGGAAAAAAACTTCCAGATGTTTGGGAAATGTGCCAATAAGAATTTTCATGGGCACAATTATGAGCTCTTTGTTACCATCAAAGGAAAACCCGATCCTGTCATTGGCTTTTTGATGGATGTAAAGGTACTCTCCAAGCTCATTCAGAAAAAAATTTGTGATGTCTTGGATCATTCCAACATGAATTTAGATGAAAACTTTTTGCCCGAAGAAGCACTGCCCACCACCGAACACCTAGTTTATTATATTTGGCAAGAGCTTGCCCCTCACCTCCCCGAGCATGTCAAATTGCATTGTGTGAAGCTTTATGAAACGCCCAAGATTTACTGTGAATATTTTGGAGAATAACCACTGAAAGCAAAACATAGATAAACTCGTTTCTACTAAGATAGAAACGAGTTTTTTTTAGTCCTTAGCGAAGGAAACTGCCAATTTTTCAGAAAGGCTGACAGCCTTTTAAAATTCCTGCCATAATTACTTCAATTTTTCATCAAATAGCAATTGGCACAAGAGATGATAAGAGGAAGTTGTTAATCATTTTATTTTTTAATTATCAACCAAACTAAAATACTTTAGCTATGAGACCCATCAACGATAGAGTTGTTATCAAGCCTGCTGAGGCAGAAGAAACTTCAAAAGGCGGAATCATCTTGCCAGAGCAAGCTAAAGAAAAGCCACAACGTGGTGTAGTAGTAGCAATAGGTCCTGGTAAAGAAGATAAGGGCATGACTGTCAAAGTAGATGATGTTGTATTGTATGGCAAGTATGCTGGTCAAGAAATTTCTTATGAAGGTGAGGACTACATCATCATGCGTGAAGATGACATTTTGGTGATCTTAGACTAATTTTGGAAGACAATTCCCACTAACTAACTTTTCTTTTCATTAACTACAAAAAACAAATTCAAAATGGCTAAAAAAATTAGCTTTAATACAGATGCTCGTGACCAATTGCGTGAAGGAATCAACGCATTGGCTAATGCCGTAAAAGTAACTTTGGGACCTAAAGGACGTAATGTAATTATCCAAAAAACTTTCGGTGCTCCTCATATCACTAAAGATGGTGTAACCGTGGCAAAAGAGATAGAATTAGAAGATCCTATTGAAAATATGGGCGCACAGATGGCGAAAGAGGTAGCTTCTCGTACTGCCGATATCGCAGGAGATGGTACTACTACTGCAACTGTTTTGGCACAAGCTATGGTTAATGCAGGGATGAAAGTAGTGGCTGCTGGCGCCAACCCTATGGATTTGAAACGCGGTATCGACAAGGCTATTGCTAAGGTAATCGAAGCGTTGAAAGAGAGCTCTGAAATCGTAGGTGATGACTTCAGTAAAATCGAACAAGTAGCTACGATTTCTGCCAATAATGATGCAGAAATTGGTAAATTGATTGCAGAGGCCATGAAAGAAGTTTCTACGAATGGTGTAATTACCGTAGAAGAGGCTAAAGGTCGTGAAACTTATGTAGATAAAGTAGTCGGTATGCAGTTTGATCGCGGTTACCTTTCTCCTTACTTTGTAACCGATACTGAAAATATGGAGGTACAATATGAATCTCCTCTAATCCTTATTCACGACAAGAAAGTCAGCAATGTTCAGCAATTAGTGCCAATCTTAGAGAAAGCTCATGGTGCTGGTCGTCCGTTGTTGATTATTGCAGAAGACTTAGACTCTCAGGCTTTAAGCACTTTGGTAGTCAACCGTATTCGTTTGGGCTTGAAAGTAGTAGCTGTAAAAGCTCCTGGCTTTGGTGATCGTCGTAAAGCAATGTTGGAAGATATTGCTATCTTGACAGGTGGTACGGTAATTTCTGAGGAAACTGGTCATACCTTAGAGAATGTACAATTGAGCGACTTAGGTACTTGTGAAAATATCACTATCGACAAAGACAACACCACTATTGTAAATGGTAAAGGTGAGCAAGAAAGTGTAGATGCTCGTGTGAAGCAAATCAAGGCCCAAATTGAAAATAGTACTTCTGAGTACGACAAAGAAAAACTACAAGAGCGTTTGGCTAAATTGGCTGGAGGTGTTGCAGTACTTTATGTTGGTGCTCCTACTGAGGTAGAAATGAAAGAGAAAAAAGACCGTGTTGACGATGCTTTACATGCTACTCGTGCAGCAGTAGAAGAAGGTATTGTACCTGGTGGTGGTGTAGCTTTGGTACGTGCTATTGATGCACTTGAAGGTCTAACCGGTGATAATGAAGATCAGACCACAGGTATCAATATCGTTCGCACTGCATTGGAATATCCTCTACGCATCATTTCTGAAAATGCGGGGGTTGAAGGTTCTGTAGTAGTGATGAAAGTACGTGATGGCGAAGGTGCTTTCGGCTTCAATGCTCGCACTGAAGTATATGAAGACCTCAAAGCTGCTGGAGTAATTGATCCTACTAAAGTTACTCGTGTAGCTCTTGAAAATGCGGGATCAATTGCGGCTATGGTATTGACTACCGAATGTGTCATCAATGATATTCCTGAAGAAAATGCAGGTGCTGGTGCTCCTGGTGGAATGCCTGGTGGAATGCCTGGTATGATGTAAGGAATCATATCCTATGAAATAGATATTACGAACTCCTGTTTCTGCCTGAAACAGGAGTTCTTTTCTTGACTCCTTATCTTTCAAAAGTACTAGAATGCGGATCTCAAAGCCATCAGCTGTTTCAAATGCTTTTCCAAGATATCTTTTCTTAGATTCTTCCCAATAAAAACGATACGGCTCTGCCTAGGCTTACCTTCAGGCCAAGGCTCTCCTAGTTGCAAGGCAAAAGCCTTACGAACCGACTGAAGTATTACTTTCTTATTTTGATATTGAACATCTAATACACCTTTTACCCGATAGATACCCTCTCCTTGTAACATCAACAATACCTGCATCCAATGCCTTAGTTTAAGCATATCAAAGGGCTGGTCGAAAATAAAGCTATGAGAGATAATATCATGATGATGATGCTCATGATGATGGTGTTCGTGATGATGATGCTCATGATGCTGAGGTTGATGCTGTGCTTTTAGCTTCTCCTCCACTGTTTGAAAAGCATAAGCATTCAACGCTAGTAAATTATCCTCTACCTTAGCATAATCCCCTCTTCCGACCTGAGCTAAGGGATTTACTTTTTTGAGTAGTGCTTCCGTTTTTGAAAGTACATCGGGAGTAACTTCAGACTGTTTATTGATCAGAATATAATCTGCAAAGGTAATCTGACGTCGAGCCTCCTCCCGTTCTTCCAACATCGCTTCAATATTAACCGCATCTACCAAACAAATTACTGCATTGAGTTGGAAGAATGCCTGCACCTCTGGGTCTGCCACAAAGGCCGCAGCAATAGCATCTGGCTCGGCAATTCCTGTAGTTTCAATGAGTAAATGATCAAATTCATAATCCGAATGTAAAAGGCGAGCTAGGGTCTCTACCAATTCATCATTCAAGGTACAACAGATACAACCATTCGACATTTCAAAAATCGTTTCATCCCCTCCCATTACCAAGTCGTTATCAATACCGATCTCCCCAAATTCATTCTCAATTACTGCAAATTTTATATCACTATGCTTTTGAATCAACTCATTAAGTAAAGTAGTTTTGCCTGAGCCTAAAAATCCGGTAAGAATGGTTACTGCTTTTTTCTTCATCTCAATGATTGTTAATGAACATTAGTCTCTAAAAAAGAGAATTTGGACATCAAAAGTACAAATTATTGGCAAGTTCTCATCTTTTTTGTAACTTCAATGTACCATTAACCACAAATATCTATACTGATTTTATAACTAAATCTCAAACAATCGCCTGGTATAAGTCCCTCTAACTATTGTTTTTTTGAAAGGTTTTAATGATGAAATCCTCCAACTCCCTACTCCCCCCAAACGAGTCCGAACGACTCGAGCGACTTTATGCCTATCGGCTTCTTGATAGTCAGGAAGAAGATGAACTGAATGAAATTACAGAATTAGCAACACTAATCTGCGAAGTGCCCATTGGACTCATCAGTCTTACTGATAAAGACCGACAGTGGTTCAAAGCTCGTATTGGAATGAATACTTCTGAAATTCCAAGATCTATATCCTTTTGCCAATATAGTATTTTAGGAGATGATTACTTTGAGGTAGAAGATGCTTTAAAAGATGAACGCTTCAAAGATACCCCTTTGGTGAAAGGTGCTCCACATATCCGATTTTATGCAGCTTACCCTCTTTATGTAGAGGAAGGTATAGCTTTCGGAAGCTTCTGTATGATTTCAGATCAGCCTAAAAAGTTAAATGAGACTCAGAAAAAAGCCCTGAAGATTCTCAGTAAACAGATTGTCA
>CAZOLU010000205.1:0-7098 GCA_964580485.1 uncultured Saprospiraceae bacterium
GGTTGATGGAGGCCATGCGGCGGGTGGGGGAGCGCATCTCCGAACTCGACGAGCACAAGGACCTGGTCTTGCTGGCAACCAAAGCAACCGATATGCTTGCCGCCGCAAAACAGCTGCTCCCCTATCTCCACGAAGATTCCCTAGTTGTTTCCCTACAAAATGGTATTTGTGAACCTGCCCTAGCCCAAGTAGTTGGCGCAGATCGAGTGGTGGGCTGTGTGGTGGGCTGGGGAGCAACGATGCATGCCCCTGGAGAGCTGGAGGTTACCTCTACGGGGGATTTCATTATCGGAGCATTAGACCCCAAAGTTGGTACTCAACTCCCACTTATTCAGAAGATACTGTCTGAAATTGTTCCTGTTGAAATCAGCAAAGATATTATTGCCGACCTCTACTCCAAACTCATTATCAACAGTTGCATCACTAGCCTAGGTGCTATCTGTGGCTTATACTTAGGCCAAATGCTCAACCGTCGATACATTCGCCATATTTTCATCCAAATTATGGAAGAAGCCCTAGCTGTAGCCAATGCCAAAGGCTTAGAACTCCCCCCCTATGCCAATAAAATTGACTATTACAAGTTTTTGGCAAATAAAGGTTGGTGGGGCAATTTTAAAAGGCACCTGCTCATCCGCATTATTGGGTTCAAATATCGCCGCCTCAAATCTTCTAGCTTACAATCTCTAGAGCGTGGTAAACCCACTGAAATAGACTTTCTCAATGGCTATATTGTGTCTGAGGGGAAACGCCTAGGAGTTCCTACTCCCATCAACAGTAGTATTGTAGAACTTATCAAAGAGATTGAGGCAGGTAAACGCCCTATTGCGGAACAAAACTTTAAGGAAAAAGGGTTATATTAGCAACCTAATTGAAAATTCAACTCAGTTTTGCTGTTTTAATAGTCCCTTGAATACTAAAGTAATAGCATAACACTTTATATTTAAGAAATAACTACAGCTTTTCTGTAAGTTTGGCACAATTATTAATTCTATCATTATCATAATTTCAACCCTTGGAATGAACGGGCGACGCTATTCCTCCTCATTCTTCCAACACTATATCTACCCACAAATCACAAAATTATGAAACAATTATCTGCCAAAATCTGGTCGCTTTTAGTTTTGCTTATGGCATCATCTAGTTTGAGTTTTGCTCAAAACGATAGTTGGTGTGTAGTAATGACTAAGGCAGGCTATGCCGAATCTTATGATCACAGCACAAGCTTTCCTTCTAGCTTTATTTCTAAACAATGGAAAGCAGGACAGTATATTATTGAAATGACTTATGATGGCACTAATTGGTGGGCGGTAACTGCCGATCGCCCAGGTTATGTGCAACAGACCTACAAACGCTCCAAGCAATTCCCTAATGATTTTATTGAGCAAAAATGGGATGCAGGATTCGATATCACTCAAATAGAATATGGTGCAGATGAATGGGTCGTTATCATGACCAAAGGTGCTGGCTACAAAGGAGAAACTTGGGGAAAACGTGGCTCCTTTGAAGAAATTAAACAGTTTATTCAAACCAAATGGAACGATAAAAAAGATATTATTGACATTACCTATGGTAATGGAGAATGGGTGGCAGTCTTAGCTTATGGTGCAGATTATGACAAACAAACCTATACTTGGAGTAAAGAATTTCCCTCTAGCTGGGTCAATAACAAATATAAAGAAGGGTATAACATTACAACACTTACCTATGGTGAAGGGCAGTGGATTGTGGTGATGTCTAAATTTACCAATCAGAAAAATGAGCAGTACTTTACTGCGGGCTATTTCCCTTCTAAATTTATTGAGCAGCAGTGGAGTGCTGGTAAACGCATTTCTTTTCTACACTACAATTACGAAAAAGACATGGAAGCCAGCTTTGATGAATTTATGGCTGCGGGGAATAAAGCTTCTGCCGATGATGATCAACATTTGGCCATCTACTACTACTCCGAAGCACTCAAGGTAAAACCCAATGATGCAACGGCTTATAACAACCGTGCTTGGTCCAAGTTTTTACTCAAGCAGTGCCAAGGAGCACTAAGTGATGTCAACAAATCGATCAGCTTAAATAAGAATGCTTACAACTACCATACTCGTGGTGCCGTCAACTTGTGCTTAGGGCGTTGCCATGATGCTGCCAATGATTTTGAAAACGCAACCTCCCTAGCAACAAGCAAAGATGCTTACTATTATGGGGACCATGGCTTGGCACTAGAATGTATGGGTGATTTTGACGAAGCACTTGCGATGTATAAAAAAGCAGTAGCTATTGACCCCAACAATACAACATACAGCAATGCACTTGCAGCCTTAGAAGATAAGGTAAAAGAAAATGCCCCTCCTACAATTACTTGGGATTACCCCTATAAAGACTATGTGGCCACGGATGAGGGTACCTACAACATCAAGGCCTGTATTCATTCCAAAGCAAAAATTGCAGATATTGACATCTTTGTAAATGGTAAAAGCTTCGACTCTCGTGGTTTTGGTATCGCAGATGATTGTACCGAGTCGGTGAATGAGGATGTAAAACTACAAAAGGGTAAAAATACCATTGAAATTGTAGTGAAAACTGACAAGCACAGCACTCGCTCTGAAAAGCGTACCATTGAGTACAAGCCTAAAGAAAGTAGTGGCAACTATCATGCATTGATCATTGCGGTTGAAAATTATGATGATTTCTCAATTCGTGATTTAGAAAAACCCATCGAAGATGCTCAGAAATTGGAGGAAGTGCTCACCAAGGAGTATACTTTTGAGCCTTCCGATGTACACCTCCTGAAAAATCCAACTAAAGCCGAAATCTTAGAAAAGCTTATCTTCTTGCAAGAAACCTTAGATGAAGATGATAATTTGCTGGTCTATTATTCTGGGCATGGTGTTGTAAAAAATGATGTAGGCTATTGGTTGCCCAGTAATGCCAAAAATGATAGTCGTATCCAGTGGTTGTCTAATGCAGAAATTCGTGATTATATGAACGGTATGCAAGCTCGCCACACCCTTATCATCGCAGATGCTTGCTTTAGTGGTTCTATCTTTACGGGTGGATTCCGTGATTTTGAAGAGTTTGCTTGCGAAGAAATGGCCAAACTCAAAAGTCGCCGAGCGATGACTAGTGGTGCCAACACCGTAGTGCCAGACAATAGCGTATTCTTCAAATATTTGGTTAAAAACTTAGAAGCTAATAATGCCAGTTGCTTGAGTGCAGAAAATCTTTACTCCAAGATCAAACCAGCGGTGATTTACAATAGCCCCAACAACCATGTTCCTCAATTTGGAGTACTGCCTCAGGTAGGAGATGAGGGTGGAAACTTTGTATTCAAACGTAGAAAATAACAGCTAGGCACCTGCCCTTGAGGGTGGGCGCCTTCTTTTAAACAACAAAACATCCAAACATGAACAAACAACTATTGATCGCCCTTTGTGCTATACTGATGCTTCCCAGCCTAATGCAGGCCCAAGGAGATAACCCTGACAAACCCAAATTCTCTATGGGGCTTCCGCTCGAGCATGATGACCTCTATGACAAATTTGAAGTAAAAGCGACACTCACTACCGAAAACTATCGTGATGTCGACAGCAAAGCCTCGGTAAAAAAGTGGGCGCCAACCCCAGGTAGTCAAGGGAGCTATGGCACTTGTGCCGCTTGGGCCACAGGCTACTGTGCTCGCACAATTCTTGAAGCTCGGAAACATGGCTGGACCGACAAGCAAACAATTACCGACAATATTTTTTCCTATGGGTTTATTTATCGGGTAACCTCCTCCAATAGCCGCTGCTGGGGTGCCTTTACTTCGGAATGTGTGCGCAATATGCGGGACATAGGAATTCCTACTTTTGACGAATATAGCATCCACTGCCCCTCTCAACCCATCCCAAAAAGTGTTTACAATAAGGCTGCCAAGCGCAAGATCAAAGGCTATGTGAAACTTTGGGATGAGTATACCAACAACCTCAAACAACGGGTTTCTTTGGTGAAGAAAAGTTTGGCAGAAGGTAACCCTGTAGTCATTTCTATGATCTGCCCCAACTCCTTCCACTACCCTAGCGGTAAGGTTTGGATTCCTACCGAAAGTCCTAATGATGATCCTAGCAACCCTCATGGCCGCCATGCGATGTGTGTGGTAGGTTATGATGACAATATGTATGGAGGGGCTTTTGAAATTCAAAACAGTTGGGGACCTAACTGGGGAAATGGAGGATACATCTGGGTGAAATATGAGGATTTTGCCGACTTTGTTTATCAGGCGATTGAACTCCTACACTTTGATGAGCCTGAGCCAGACCAAGAGGTAGAACTTGCTGGTGAGGTGAAATTTATTCGGAATGATCGTATGGAAATGACGGCTAGTCTGAAATCTAATGATATGTATGAGATGAATCAGGCCTATCGCTCTGGTACTCGCTTCAGACTCTATATTTCCAACAACGAACCTGCTTATGTATATGCCTTTGGCTCTGACCTAAGCAATAAAACCTATCAGGTCTTTCCACACAAGCCTAATGTAAGTGCCGCGCTTACCTATAGCCAAAATGATGTGCCCATCCCTAGTGAAGACAAGCATGTGCGCATGGATGGTAACGTGGGTACAGATTTCCTTTGTGTCATCTACTCAAAGGAAGCACTCGACCTAGAGGAACTTCGCCGTAAAGTGGAAAGCTACAGCAGCCGATATAGCTTCCCTGAAAAAGTTGAAAAAGCACTGGGCAACAAGTTGATGAAGGGCTCAGAGGTCAACTATACTAAGTCTAATGGTAGAATGGGCTTTCAAGCTAAAGCTAAGGGAAAAACCTGTGCTGCGATGTTTGTATCTATCGAGCATATTGATTAACACCCTAATAAGATATCCGCCAATTGGGTGAAGCTTATATAGCCGTTAGGAGTTTTTCTTAACGGCTATTTTTATTGGGCAGGGGCTATGCTCAAGCTCCAGCCTAGTGCTAGGTTGCGCTTGTGTTCAACTCCTTATTAACACTTATGAGCAAGCAGCAATGATGTAGAATTTCTATACAGCTCAACAATAAAATTCCTATATTTGTAGTCAAAATTAACATCCATGAAAATACATTCACTCTTCGCATTTTTACTCTTAGCTGTACTCATGAGTTGTGGAACAAACAGCCTGGAGGAAAAAAACCTAGTACAGGCATCTCCTCAAGCCCCTCCCCCTCCTGAAGAAAAAGATACCATGCCTTTGCCCAAGGGCTTAGATAGCTTTCAGACGATCAAAATTGCAGGGCATGAGTTGGATATTGCCCTCCCCACAGCCCCTTACAAGGGCAACCTCATCATTTTGCAAGGCTACAATTACCCCAAGCACGACTGGTGTGCCAAAGCTCCTCAACTCTGTCAGCGAGCCAAAGCAGAAGGTTATGCCCTCATTATGCCCGAAATGGGGAGATCCATCTACAGCTCTGAGTTTTTTCCAGAAACCAGCCCAGCCATGAAGAAATATCCCAAGCGACAATGGCTAACCGATAGCGTTTTTCCTTATCTCCAAAAGCAATACAACCTGCTATTGGCAGAGCAAAATAACTATATCATCGGACTCTCTACCGGAGGGCGAGGAGTAGCTTTGCTGGCCTTGGATGCCCCCGAGCTCTTTCAGGCAGTAGCAGCCCTCTCTGGTGATTTTGACCAAACTCATATCCCTCAAGATAAAATCACCATAATGTATTATGGGCCTTATGCGCAATTTCAAGAACGCTGGGCTAGTGTAGACAATGTTTTAGCAAGAATTGAGGAGTGGAAAACGCCGATTTACTTGGGGCATGGACAACTGGATAAGGTGGTTCCACCTCAACAATCTCGCCTTTTCTACGATAGCCTAATGCTGCATTTTGACAGTTCAAAGGTGGTCTTAAATGAACCCGAAAAAACAGCGCATGATTACAAGTATTGGGGTTCAGAGACCGAGCCTGTACTCAACTTTTTTAAGCAGTTTGAGCAAAAATAACTGCTAAAAAGTAGCCGTTACAGGATTTAAGCTTGAGATATTTCCAAATACAAGGAACTATCACTATATTTGTAGTGTTGTATTTATTAGTGCAACCATAAAACCATCCCCCAATCCTCTAAATTTCAGAAAGTTGAAAGGAGCTTTCTCGAAATTATACGGAAGTAGATCGTCTTATTTAATATTACAAATGAAATAATCTATCTTTTTCTGAAATTTTTAAAATTTCAGCTTCCTTTTCACTTTTTAGTAAAAAAAATATTTTCGTACATAATAGTTTTACAAACTACTAAATTGACTTACAATGGAGATCGAAGAAGAAAAAATACCTTATCTGGAAAAGGCTGTTGAATGGGTAGAAAAAAAAGGATACCTTGATATTAAAGCTACTTTAGAAGGGTATGAAGATCCAAAATCTTTTACTCAAAGCTCAACCAATGATAGTGTTTCTCCTGACATCACAGCCATTACGATGGGGCGCAAATGTTATTTTGAGATTGCCTTAAAAACTAGTGATAAGCGTCAGGTGGTCAATAAATGGAAGTTATTGAGCTATCTTTCAAGTGCCAAGCAAGGAAAGCTTTATATTTTTGCCCCACATGGGCACAAGGCTTTTGCAAAGCGTATTATCGAGAACAATCAGATTCCAGCAGAGATTCTGCCACTCTAACAACACCGCGTTGTTATGAAGGATATATAGCCTCATTCTCTTTTGTAGGATGGGGCTTTTTGTTTAAATGCTATACGTGAACTGTTTTCGGCTATACGATGGGGGGAGGATCTTTTATTGCGTTAATTTTCCTTTCAACATCAGTCTTTTCATCTGACCCCTAACGGTTGGTGTATGCGCTATAGTGGAATGCTTTCAGGCTCAAAAACTCAGGTAAATGCCCCAAGCGGGCAGGCGCTGAAGCCGTATTTTATTCCAAACGGCTGAAGTACCTTAGGCGTTTCACTCCCCCGAGCCGTGCCAAGCAAACGCACACCCGCCCCTCTATGACATCTACACGGTGTTGGGTGCAGGCTTCTTTTTTATTTCGTCCAAAATTGAACATCTTCTCCTCGTTCTCTTGCCTCTTTAACTATTTGTTCAGGTTAAAATCACGAGAACTGGGTTTCAGCATTTTTACAAAATTTCGTGTCAA
>CAZOLU010000206.1:0-1169 GCA_964580485.1 uncultured Saprospiraceae bacterium
CTGCGGACACTCCATCTTCTACGTTCAGGGTCAATTCTCCAAAAGGTGCAGCCTCGAAGACGATTTCTAATTGATATTTACCATGATCAAGATGAGGAATAGAGCATACTACCTCAATACTCTGCTTGAGTGGAAAGTCTATGGGTTGTGCTCCGCTAATATCTAGAGGTAAGATGGTTTTACCATTATCTAGCTGTAGGCTAATGGCACTGAGAGGTACATCTTGATCACCAATTTTAACAGATTTTATACCTGTAAATTGGGCATCACTCAAACGATTTTTCAATGCAAACTTCACCCCACCATCAACATTAGATAAGCTATTGAAGGTGTATAATTGTTTTAGAATTAAACTTGGAATCAGCATAGGGCTATGTATTTTTAGGCGATTAAAAGAAATTAGAGGAGTTGTCCAAATCCTAAGGTATGAATATATTAACAACAAATTAAGAATTGTAGCCTTAGATTCCAACCAAAGTAGAGCTTTTTCCCCTAATTTTCTGCATCTTTTTGATAAACCACCTGAAGCAGGGTTTGCCCAACCGCTTTTAGTGTGGACTTGCTGATGATGTCCATATTATCTCGGTGGGTATGCCAATAATCACCAAAACCTGTTTCACTATTCTTAGGTAGGTTGATAATATCAATTGTAGGAATTTTCCGAATTTCATTGATAAACACATGGTCGTCTACAATTTGTCGCTCCTCTTCATTCACAAAGAAGTCGCTATATTGTAGCTCCCAGGCAGTTTCCCAAACCAGTTGTACATAGGCCGATGCATGTTTGAGGGAGACCCCTTCTTTGGCGAAGCGTGCGCCACGAGCACCTACCATATCGAGCAAGATTCCAAATTCAGCTTTATAATTAGGGACATGAGGGTTTTTGCTCCAATGTTGAGCTCCTAGGCACCAAGACTCTCGCACATAGCCGCCTCCAGAGCCACCTTGATCTTCTGCATCAAAGAGCACAATGTCGATTCCAATATTTTTCAAAGGGTTGGCCCCCAATACTCTAGCAATTTCTAGAAGTACTCCAACACCACTTCCTCCATCATCTGCACCAGGAATGGGTTCTTCTTTACGTTCAGTATCTTGATCTGCTACTGCTCGGGTATCCCAATGTGCAGAGAGTAAGATCCGATATTTTGCATCAGGGTTGAAAACGGCAA
>CAZOLU010000206.1:1179-7078 GCA_964580485.1 uncultured Saprospiraceae bacterium
TGGCCATAGACTTCAGCTTCCTGGATTTGGGATTGGGCACCGAACTCTGTAAACTTGCTAAGCAGCCATGCAGCACAACTATCATGTGCTGGAGTTTCAGGTACTCTTGGGCCAAATGCCAATTGTTTTTCAATAAACTGATAAGCATTATCCTTATTGAAAGTAGGTGCTTGTACCTTAGCTGGTTCTGGTTGGGTATTGGGGTCTTTAGGACTAGAGGGTTGATCGGTATTGCAGGCCCATAATGTCAAAATCATAGCCCAACTCCAAAGCAGTTTGTTTAGCCTAAATAAATTTTTCACGATACTCTATCTAGTTAAAGGATGATTTAGTCTTTCGTCTAATACTCGTCAAACATTAGCGTTTCAATTCTTCAAGATCAGCCTTTTCCAACATCAACCTCAAGCTACTCAGCCCTTTTAGAGAGTCTTGCCGGGTATATTGTTCAAAGTGCATTTTAAAATTTCCAGATTGTTCAAACCGCATGGGACCATTTGCATTGTAAGCCAATTTTGAAATACAATATTTTCCCTGACAATCTCCTAGCCATTTCCCACGAGCATCAGCCAACTCAAAAGATACCTCTCGTTGCTTTTCCTGACCATTGGGGTAGGTAATTTTCAGTTTTGCATAAGCATTTTGATGACTATATTCTTTATCATGCTTTACTGCAATATACAAATTGTAATACTTACTAGTATCCTCTACTTGAAACTCAAACTGCAGAGGTTGGTTGTACATCCAAGTGTCTTCAGGAATTTCAATTTCTTGATCGTAGAGGTAGCTCTCTCCACAGCTTGCCAAGCCCAAGCAGAGTATCCATACCCATATACTGACACTTATATTATGATTTATTTTGATCATCTTTAGGTTTTGGTCCTTTGTTTCTATTCTTTTTACGACGCCTTTTATTCGATCTATATTTCTTATTTTGCGCCCCTTCTGATTTAGTTTGATCAGAAGACTTTGTTTTTTGGGTATTTTTCTGTTTGTCATCAAGGTGCTCCTCTTTTTTGTCCTTGCTCTGCTTTGCTGAAGATCCTTGATGTTGTTGATTTCCACCACCTTTTTTTCTGCGGCGTTTCTTTCTTCTTTTCTTTTTAGTTTCTAACTGATTCAACTCCAAACTTCCGGCACCATCAACAAAGTCTTCCGTTTTTTGATCTTTGAAGTTTAAGCTGGATCGGTTGCTGGTCACCTCCTTACGTAAATGATAGGGCTTTTTCCCTTTTTTATTCAATGCTATAATTTCATATACCCGTTCAAGAGATAAGGGATGTACATCAAGCCCACCAAAATCTTTGCGATACGCAAAAAACATAATACGCTTAAAGATATCTGTTTTTAGAAGGAAGGCTTCGCCTTGCTCTGTTTTCAGGCGTTCTACCCCACGGGGAAATTCTCGTAAAGCATCTAAATAAGTATTCAGTTCAAAATTGAGGCAACATTTTAAACGACCACATTGCCCAGAAAGTTTGGATTGGTTAATGGCTAGATTTTGATAGCGAGCAGCAGTAGTTGAGACGGACTTAAAATCGGTAAGCCAGGTAGAGCAACAGAGTTCGCGCCCACAAGGACCTAAGCCTCCAATAAGTGCCGACTCTTGTCTGGCTCCAATTTGCCGCATTTCAATCTTTACCTTAAACTCTCTAGCAAATACACGAATCAGCTCTCTAAAGTCAACTCGGCCATCTGCAGTGTAGTAAAAAGTAGCTTTGCGCTTATCTCCTTGATACTCTACCTCTCCAATTTTCATATCTAAGCCCAATTGACGAGCAATAGCTCTTGCACGAATCATTACCTCACGCTCATGACTCCGCGCCTCTTCTAGTCGCTCTAGATCTCGTTCGTTGGCTTTTCTTAAAATATTAGGTAAAATAGCTGAAGGCTTGACCCGACGTTTTTTCATTTGCAAACGCACCAACTCTCCCATCAGTGATACCCTACCAATATCATAGCCCCCAGAACTTCCCTCTACGGCTACCATATCGCCTGTGACCACATAAACAAAAGAAGGTTTGCGAAAAAAAGCTTTCCGTACTCCATTTTTAAAACTGACCTCTATGATATCCAATGCTGTGGCTTCGGGTTGTTCCATTTGAGACAACCAATCGAAAGTATTGAGTTTATTACATCCTCCACTGGCACAATGCCCTTTATTACCACATCCATTGGGAGTTCCACATCCTCCAGAGGAACAACTCGAACATCCCATATTTATATAAAAACTATTTGTATTATTAGCTGCATATAGCCCCAGCTATTGCACTTGCTGATAAAAGTGAAAAAATACTGTAGGCTGTTCTTTACAGAACACAAAAGGTAGGAATACGAATAATCAGTATGCTAAACGTTCTGATTTTTAGATATTATGCATGGTATTGTAGATGAGCGTTTGTAAAAAATGATTAACGCTCTATATATATTTATTGGATCCTTACTCCTGATCTTATGTGTTCTTTATTCAACAACAATCCTTCCGCTCCTAATAAGCTCCCAAAGAACAGCGTTATGATGACTGAATATAAGTCATCACTTACAAAGTTAAGAATTTGTTTGAATAAATGACATTCTGTAAAAGAAAAATAATCGCCTTATCATGATCAACGTTCTTCATCAGCTAGTTCACAATCCTCCTCAATAGTTTCAAACTCGATGGTGCTGTGATCAATTCCAAGTTTTTGGAGCTGTACTTCCAAAGCCTTTTTAATGGGCACAATATCCTCTAAACAAAGCCTCGCATTATTTAAGACCACATGGGTACTCAAAATATTATATTCTCCATCCAAAGACCAGATATGGGTGTCATGTACATCTACTACGGCTTCATGCTCGCAAAGTTTCTCTTGTACGGCTACAAGGTTGATATGCTTAGGAATGGCTTGTAATAAAATGTTTATACTATCTCTAAGGCTTTTGTATACATTAAAAAGAATATAACTAGCAATACATAAGGAAAGAATAGGATCGATGATATACCACTCGAAGAAGTAAATTGCTAGACTTCCAATGAGTACCGCTACCCAGCCCAAAACATCTTCCATCAAGTGAATCATGACCGTCCGGGCGTTAATAGAAGAGGTTTTTCGCAGTTGAAGAATAGCAGCTCCGTTTACAATTACGCCTAAAATTGCAAAGCCAATCATTCCTAGACCATGAGTTTCTTCGGGAGCCATGAGTCTTTCAATAGCAGAATAGATAATGATGACAGATCCTACGACAAGGATAATGGAAGTGATTAAGGCTCCTAAGACAGAGAAACGTTTGTACCCATAAGAGTAATTTTTATCTCTTCCTTTCTCTGAAATTTTTTGAAAATACCAAGCCATTCCCAAGGCTAAACTATCACCAAAGTCATGCAAGGCATCCGACAAAATCGCTACACTGTTGGTCAGAAAGCCTCCAACAATCTCAATCAGGGTAAACCCAAAGTTGAGTAAAAAAGCTACCCCAATATTTTTAAGATCCCCATGATGGTGATGCCCATGGAAATGGTGTTCATGATGGGGGTGCAAATGCTCGTGCTCATGTTCAGAATGATGATGGTGATGATGTTTTGACATAAAGTACTTTTAAGATCTAACGCCCTACGTAGACCAAAAGGATGGAAATATCGCTGGGCGACACCCCACTAATGCGACTCGCTTGCCCTATGGTAGATGGCTTGATTCGATTCAATTTTTCTTGTGCTTCAGATGATAAGCCTTCTATTTGAGTATAATCAAAACTCTCTAATAGTCTTACAGATTCCAAACGTTGCATTTTCTCTACCAATTTCTGCTCTTTGCGAATATATCCGGCATACTTGGCATTGATTTCAGCATATTCGATATGTTCGTCTTTGTATGAACGCAAAAAGCGGGCTAATTTAGGAAGTACAGCCGCCAAGCCCTTTATACTCACATTAGGTCTCAACAAAACCTTCATCAGTTTCATCTTCTGAGTAAGTGGTGCAGATCCTATTCCAATTAGGTATTGCTCAATTTCGGCAGGTTCAACACTGGTTTGTTCAAAGAACTTTTGAATTTCCTGATCCGCTTGCTCTTTGCTACACATGGCTTCTATACGTTCATCCACCTGCATACCCAAAGCTTGAGCTAATGGGGTTAGGCGTACATCGGCATTATCTTGGCGCAGCAAAATCCGATACTCTGCACGGGAAGTAAACATTCGGTAAGGTTCTTTAGTCCCTTTGTTAATCAAATCATCAATCAACACCCCAATGTAAGCATCCGAACGTTGAAGGATAAATGGATCTAATTCCTTGAGTTTGCGATGGGCATTGATCCCCGCAACTAAACCTTGACAACCTGCTTCCTCATAGCCAGTAGTGCCATTAATTTGTCCAGCAAAATAAAGATGCTCTACCAATCTGGTTTCTAATGTTAGACGCAATTGAGTAGGCAGGAAAAAGTCATATTCAATCGCATACCCTGGTCGAAACATTTTAGCATTTTCAAAGCCAGGAATCAATTGCAGTGCTTTAAACTGTACCTCCTCAGGCAATGAACTAGAGAATCCATTGAGATATACTTCGCAAGTCTCCCAACCTTCAGGCTCTACAAAAAGCTGATGCCGCTCCCGATCTGCAAAGCGATCAATTTTATCCTCAATAGAAGGACAATATCGAGGACCAAGTCCTTGAATCCGACCATTAAACAGTGGAGAGCGATGAAAGCCCTCTTTCAATACCTCATGCACCTTAGGGTTGGTATAGCCAATATGGCAGGGGCGTTGCTTTTCCAATTTTGGAGTAGCAGTGTAGGAAAACTTTTCAGGAGGATGATCCCCTTCCTGTATTTCTAAAACTTCCCAGTTGATTGTTCGACCGTCAATGCGGGCAGGGGTTCCAGTTTTCATACGATCCGACTCAAAGCCCAGTTCGTTGAGCTGTGCAGTGATGCCCGTAGAGGCTCGCTCACCGGCACGTCCCCCTCCCAAGCGTTTTTCTCCAATATGAATCAGGCCATTTAGGAAAGTCCCATTGGTAAGGATGACTGCTTTGGCAGGAATTTCCAAGCCCAAAGAAGTATAAACCCCTTGGGCCCGACCATCTTTTACCACAATACCCGTGACCATCTCTTGCCAAAAGTCGACATTGGGGTGCGCTTCGAGCATCATCCGCCATTTTTCGGCAAAGCGCATACGGTCGCTCTGTGCACGTGGACTCCACATGGCTGGTCCTTTAGATCGGTTGAGCATGCGAAATTGAATCATGGTATGGTCTGTGACGATCCCTGAATAGCCGTTGAGGGCATCAATTTCTCGCACAATTTGTCCTTTGGCCACCCCTCCCATGGCAGGGTTGCAAGACATTTTAGCGATAGTTTCCATATTCATGGTCACTAGCAAGACCTTGGAGCCTAGGTTGGCGGCAGCTACGGCTGCTTCGCAGCCGGCATGTCCACCTCCCACTACAATAATATCATATTCTGGAAAAATTGCCATTTATATAGTCGTTTGATCATCTCGGTGCAAAACGAGATAGTTTTGGATGATTTGATATTGAAACGCCAACAACAGGATTAACAAATGATTTGTTAGGCGATTTTGATTCAGATTGCAAAGATACAGTAGTTCTTCCAATTATCAAAGTTATTTAGACTGAGTCTAAAACCCTGGAAATCAACATTAGTTTATCTGAAAAAGTTTGCTGCTGCTGAATTATTTTTTTTTGATCTTCAGGGAACTTTGTATCTTGGTTTTGTGGTTATTGTTTTTGTTGAAAATGCCGAAATTTTGAAATTGAGTTTTTTTACATTTTTTTTGAAAAAAAATATCGAAAAGTTTGCAAATATAAAAACTCGCCTTATCTTTGTCAAGCTCTTACAAAAGACATTGAATGGTCTGGTAGTTCAGTTGGTTAGAATACCTGCCTGTCACGCAGGGGGTCGCGGGT
>CAZOLU010000207.1:0-5849 GCA_964580485.1 uncultured Saprospiraceae bacterium
AATTTTCTGGACGCTGTACTAGGTTATCCCTCATACAATATTTATCGAATCATTACACTGGAATTGAAATACTGAAATGACTACCTTTTCCTTCTTTAGATTGAAAAGTGATACTGCCATTCATAACCTCTAAATATTTTTTGACCATATTGAGTCCTAGACCCGTGCCTGGAATATTATGTACATTATCCCCCCTAAAAAAGCGTTCAAAAAGGTGTGCCTGATCTTTGAGTGGAATACCTAATCCTTGATCAATTACTTCAACATATAAAAAGGCGGTTTCTAACTTAGAGGTAACCTGAATCGTACTGGCTGGATCTGAGTATTTAATGGCGTTGTTTACCAAGTTGAGTACAATAGTGGTTAGGTAGTTGGGATCTAAACACACAGGAAATGCTTCACCTTGATGGGTGTAGATAATTTTTTGTTTTGTTTTAATGCATATTTCAGCCTCCTCTAATAGATTGTTAATGATTTCTTTTACCTCAAATTCTTGGGGGCTATAGTATACTTTGCCTTCCTCCATCTTACTCCATGATAAGAGATCGTCCAAGACATTATTAAGATTATTGACCACCTTGTGGATGCGATCAATATGTTTGTTGATTTTATCTAACTGTTCTTTTTCTGTATAGCGGGCAATGAGTTTCGCTGAACTGAGAATAGTACTAAGTGGAGTTCTAAATTCGTGAGAAGCTGTAGTAATGAATCTAGATTTTAATTCACTCAACTCTCGCTCTAGTTCTAAAGCCGACTGTGCCTCTTTTTCACTTTCGCGCAGTGCATTTTCTACTATTTTGCGTTCATGGATTTCATTGCGCAGGCTTAGGTTGGCCTGTTTGAGTCGATTGACGGCTTGGTGCAATTGTTCGGTTCTTTCCTCAATACGCTTTTCTAAAATCTCATTGAGCTGCTCTATTTCTTCTTGTACTTGTTTCTGTTTACTAATATCATGAACAATACCAGCGAATACCATATCATGATCATCTAATAGTACTTGACTAACGCTTAGATTAAAGGGAAATAGACTGCCATCTTTTCTTTTACCTTCTACTTCTCGGCCAATTCCTATAATTTTAGCTTCTTCTGTTTCAAGGTAGTTTTGAATATAGCCATTGTGCGCACGAGCATGCGTTGTGGGCATAAGCAGATTCACGGACTGCCCAATAAGCTCCTGATTGGTATAGCCAAACAAACGAGTGACTGCAGGGTTTGTCGAAAGAATGATGCCTTTGGTGTCAATAACTAAAATACCATCTACGGCAGTTTTGAAAATGGCATCCAAAAGTTGAGTAGAGTTGAGCCGATTCATGCTAGTTTTTTTTACTGGCTACCAAAGTACTGCCCTAAAAAAACAAAAGAGATGACGAAAGTCATCTCTTTTTATGACATTCAGCATATTGTGATCTATCTCACAATAAGTGTAGGAACACTAGCATTCAGTTGAATGAACTTTTCGGTTACAGAACCCAAGAGCAAGGTCTCTAAAGCAGCATGCCCCTTGGCCCCTAGTACTACTAGATCTGCATCCCATTCACTCATTGCATCATTGAGATGCCCTGCGGTACTGACATGTGTGCGCTCTACCACTATTTTTTCAACCAAGTCTCCAAGATTTGGAGTATAACGTTCTAAAAATCGATCAAAGGCCTCTTGCATGTCTTGTTCAATAATGCCTTTAAGTTGCTCATGTGTCTTATTGATTTTATAAACACTGAGGTCTGGCATTTCATAAATATGCACACAGACAATCTTAGCAGGCTTGGAAAGTGCCTCATTAATACTAAAGGCACGTTGTAAGGCTCGGCCAGAATTTTCTGAAAAGTCGACTGGGACTACTATGGTCTTGAGTTGAGGCTCCAATTGATAGGGAACAAACAAAACAGATGCAGGGCTACGCCGAGCAATATTGCGCCCCAAAACCCCCGAAGAATCACTTAATGCTTTTTTCCCAACCACTACGAGATCTGCGTGTTGTTCTTTCACTTGGTTGATGATACTTTGCAGGGGATGCCCCTCCACCACATTATATTCTAATTCAAGGCCCTCCTGTGTATCAAGCTTACTTTCTACTTTAGAGATAAACTGCTCAATCATGCTCTCATCCAACTTGAGCTGCTCTTTGAGTGCAGCCTGGTCTCTGAAAAATAAGTTTCTAAAAAAGCCAGCTTTCTTGATGACATGCAAAAAGTATAAACTCTCCATCTCAATTTCTTGATTTAAAAAGCTAAGATAACGCAGTACATTTTCATCAATAGCAGAGAGATCTAAGGTCACCAATGCTTGTCTGATCTTAAAAGCTTCAATGTTCATAGCTAGGTATATTTTTTAGAGCTACCTTTGTTTTACACAAAAATAGCTTGAGATTAGATTACTTAATAGAATTTTAACTCACTTTTGGAAGCATCCTAAAAATGAATCAACAAGGGTACTTGCAAATTATATTACCCATGTAGAATAAGCAATGGAATTTTACTTTCAAAAGCCATTTGCCCAGATACACTAGTGTGGAAAAGCCCTTGAAACCAGCTGCGATGATGCTTGATCATACACAAGAGGTTGCTGTTTTTTCGTTGAACGAATTCTACAATTCCTTTGCTAATGTCTTGTGAGCTCAGCTTGAAGTAGGTGTAGGCTACCCCAAATTGTTTGAGGTGCTCTTGTAGCTTGGGGTCAATAGAGCTTTCTGTATCGGGGTGATCTACTACATGAAGTAAACTCACCTCTGTATTGAATTGATGTGCTAGTTCAACTGCAGGATGCAGCACATAAGGTTCAGGTACTTTCTGATCGTCTACTGAAATAGTGATATTGTCTAGGCTGAAATCATGAAAGTCGTCAGGTACCGCAAGCACAGGCAATTCTGTACGTTTAATGACGTTATTGGCGGTACTTCCCATAAACATTTTTTTCATCCCGCTAGCTCCTGTGGTTCCCATGACAATAAGATCAACCGTAAGCTGTTCCGCAGCACGACAAATGGTATCAACCGATCCCCCTTTACGCACATAACCATCAATAGAAGCACTACTGTTTAATTCTGGCTTCATACGGCGTAAAAGAGAATTTAGTTCTTTTACACGATCTTCATGGATGATATGATCAATCGAAACAAGTCGACCAGTGCCTGAGGTGATCTGATAAGCATGTAATAAATGAATACTTGCGCCAAATTTATTAGCAAGTTGGATGGCATACTTCAACGCTTGGTTGGCATTGTCCGAGAAGTCGGTGGGTACTAATATTTTTCTCATAATGCTGATTGATTTTAATGCTTTTCACGGATTGTTTGGAGAGGTCCAAAACAGCCTCTTAAACAAAGATAAATGATGACATCCAACTCTTTAATGACAGTTGTCATTTTCAAGTACTGATGCCCGTCATTTTCCGAAAGCTAAACAAAATCTATTTTAGTAGCGAAAAAAAAACAGAAAAAATAATTAGTTTTTTAATAATCTTGTTTTAAAGGTTTGTTTTTTAGTGTTTTATGGGTTTTATTGCTGGAAGCCTGAATGCCCAATAGGCATGAGCTCATGGCTGAAGGAAGGAGCCATCAACTTAAAATTAAAGTTATCGTGAAAAAAATATAGTTTTGAGACAATATTATTAGCTTAGAATCGCAAATAATCGTATTAAACAATCAGCAAATATACAAAATTATGAAAGCATTAAATCGAATTTTATTTCCTACGGATTTTTCTGAAATGTCAAAAGCTGCATACAAAGTTGCCTTGGAGTTGGCCCAAAAACATGGTGCAAGTGTAGAGGTATTACATGTCTATCGGGGCGATTTTGGAGTCCCCGTACCTGAGGTCATGGGCTATGAAATGTTGGAGGCTCGTAGAGCAGAAGCTGTTAAAAAGATGGAAAACTTTATAGCTCTAGCCGCAGACTGGCAACTTGATGCTGTAAAACAACAAAGTGAGGTAGAAATGGGCTTAGCAGTTGATGTGGTAGTAGATTATGCCAAAAGACATGAGGAGGGGATAGATCTCATCGTTATGGGAACAAAAGGAGAGCATAATTTGGCAGAGGTTATGTTTGGTAGTGTGACCACCAATGTCATTAGAAATGCTCATTGTCCTGTGCTTGCTATTCCAGAAGGGGTGACCACTGCCGAGGTGCAAAGTATTGCCTATGCCACCGACTTTGAAAGCGACGATATGGATGCTATTCACACTGCTGCTGCTATTGCCGAGCTTTTTGATGCAGTGTTGCACTGCGTAAGAGTAACAACAGACGGATCAGATAATTCTAAAGAAATGGCAAAATACAATGAGTTGGTAGATAAACTAGAAGTAGAAATCAAGCTTTCTGAGGTAGGAAGTGATAGTATTGCTCGTGGTTTAGATACTTATGTGCATGAGCAAGGTATTGATCTTTTACTGATGTTTCGCCCAAAAAGAACTTTCTTTGAGCGCATTTTTCACCGCTCTGTGACTAAGCAGGTGGCACTTAATGCTAGTGTACCTGTTATGGTATTCAAATAGGCTATATTTTAAGATAAAAGAGGAGGGACTATTGGTATAAAAACTGATAGTCCTTTCTTTATAGTAGGCTGTAGAAGCTACTAAAACAAATAACTCGGATCAAAAAATAAGGGTAAAATATCTTTGATGGAATCAATAATGTATACCTCTCCAGTATCTCCCTGTAAAATCAACTGAATAGGCTGCTGGTGGCGGAGCTCATACTCGTACATCGCCTGCCTGCACGAACCACAAGGAGGAACGGGCTTTTGTAAATTTTGTTTTTGAGTTCTTACGGTAATAGCTACGGCTACAATGGGTACTTCTGGGTATTGTACCGATGCCGCAAATATGGCATTCCGCTCCCCACAAATCGTAACAGGGTAGGCCGCATTTTCTTGATTACTGCCCAATACTATTGCTCCATTTTCTAGTTGGGCAGCAGCACCTACCTTAAAATTGCTATAAGGCGCATAGGCAGTATCGCAGGCTTTTTTGGCTTGGGCTAGCAACTCTCGAGCTGCAAGAGGAAGCTTTTGTTCATTTTCATAAACCTGATACTCGGCGTTAAACTGCATTTTTTTCATAAGCATTCAAGTGCTTTAAGGTCTTTATTTCGGTGAAATTTTGAATGTTATTATATGATAATCAAGAGTTTAAAAAATTAACATTTTTTTTAATTTTACTGAAATTTTAAAAATTCACCGAAGTATTATTAAGGTAATACGGTAATCTTAATGAAGTGAACTACGCAACTATTTTATTCCATATAATTTACCGTTCTAAAAAAAATCAACTAGATTTGAATCTTCAAAATATAAAAAATCATCTCAATTTTTTGATTTATAGACTATGAAAGTTCAGGGTGTTGATAATTATATGCGGATAGTTGATAAATCAAGTAGTTATAAGGTGGTTTTAGAAGGATTATTATCTACTTATGAACTATTGGTAATCATGATATAAGGGCTTTTGATTGTTGGGTTAATTGCAACAAATAATAGCTTACGTTAATATGGGGGCGGGGATTAAAATGAAACAAACACTATTCTTAACTAAATTACAGAATATCTCAGGATATTCTAAAAAGATGATTCCATGAAAACGGTACTTGTAATAGGGGCAGGTCGCTCCGCTACTTCTCTAATTGATTATTTACTAGAAAAAGCAACACAGTATGATTGGCAAATCATTGTGGCGGATGCTTCTTTAGAGCTAGCTACCCAAAAGGTAGATGGGCACAGCAGAGGAAGGGCAGTGCAACTAGATGCTCTAAATCCAGAGCAACGTTCTCCTTTGGTACAGGCAGCAGATGTGGTGGTATCGATGCTACCACCTTTTTTACATCATCATGTTGCCGTAGACTGTGTAAAATATGGC
>CAZOLU010000207.1:5859-7035 GCA_964580485.1 uncultured Saprospiraceae bacterium
GCAAGCACATGGCAACTGCTTCTTATATCTCAGATGAAATGAAAGCTTTTGACCAAGAGGCTAAGGCCAATGGATTGTTGATTCTAGGTGAGTTGGGGCTAGATCCTGGAATCGACCACATGTCGGCCATGCAGATGATCGACCATATTAAAGATCAAGGAGGGCAGATCAGCTCTTTCAAATCCGCCGCAGGCGGCCTCGTTGCACCCGAGAGCGATGACAATCCTTGGCATTATAAGTTTTCCTGGAGTCCTCGAAACGTGGTCTTGGCAGGTCAGGGTATTGCCAAGTATATGTACAAAGGGCTACATAAGCATGTTACTTATCACCGCCTTTTTGCAGAGGTTGAATCTATCGAAATTCCTAGTATGGAAGGGGAGTTTGAAGCTTATCCCAATCGAGTTTCACTAAAATATAATGAGGTGTATGGTTTGCAACAAACCCCTACAGTCATTCGGCAAACGATTCGCTACAAAGGCTACTGCCGAGCTTGGAATTTACTGGTGCAGTTGGGCTTGACTGACGATTCCTATAAGATTCCATACGCATCAGAAATGACCCATGCCTCCTGGGTGCGTAGTTTCTTGCCTCAAGCCGATGAAGCCCTAAATCTGCCAGATTTGCGTGCTAGGGTGGCGCATCATTTGGGACTAGCGAAGGAAGATCAAGCACTTGATCTCTTAGAATGGTTGGGGCTTTTTGAAGATACTCCTATCTCACTGTCTAATGCTTCTCCCGCACAGATTCTACAGCAAATCCTGGAGGAAAAGTGGAAGTTGATGCCCGAAGATAAGGACATGATTATCATGCAGCATGATTTTGAATACCATAAAAATGGACAGGACTATCGCCAAGTCTCCACCATGGTATACAAAGGCGAGAATGCAGAAAATACAGCTATGGCCAAATTGGTGGGCTTACCTTTGGCTATGGGGGTTAAGAATATTCTTCTGGGCAATATTAAAGCTACTGGAGTACAAATTCCTATTTTACCTGAAATCTATGAACCTATTATGCAGGAGCTTTCTGAATATGGGGTAGCTTTTCAAGAGTTGGAATATGCACTAGAAAAATAGAGTTGGGGCATAGTCGAAGACTTCAGAGCTTATGATATTTTTATGAAAAACCATAAGCTCTGGGGGCTTATTTATTCTACCTCCCCAAGCATTTGTGCAA
>CAZOLU010000208.1:0-7027 GCA_964580485.1 uncultured Saprospiraceae bacterium
AGAATACATCTAAATCTGCGCCATATTTCCAGGCTTTAAAATCCGTTGATGCATAAATCGACTGACCATTTCTTTTAATAATTTCCAAGCCTCTACTTGCATTAAGACTGATGAAGGCATCTAGTATTTTATGATAGTACAAGGTCCCTTGAGCTTCCCCGTAGCTTGTCAGTTCAAAGCAATTGGTTGAAATAATTCTGTTGATGCTGTCATCACTAAGATCATAAATTAAGATCTGTGAAGGGCTATCGGGGGGGTGATGCTCCTCCTCATCTTCTCTAGGGTTATAACCGATGGCAATTAGGTGATTGTTGATCCAGCACAATGGCCGGTCCCAATTATAGCCTGTGCTTAGTGGAATTTCCACAACTTGAAAACTATCAAGTATTCCTTCTTGCAATTCGGCTAATTTGAATTGATAAATGAGCGCATAGGGTTGCCAAACCCAGCCATTACTCAGAAAGGATGCTTTATTGGGAGAAAGCTGAATGGAACTGTGAAAATAATCAGGTTCGTCTTGTTCTAAACTCTTTTCAGGAATAAGAACTTGATTCGTAGATAAGTTAATGTGTTTGACATGATTCCAATCACTACCATGCAGAAGAAAAAAGTCTTGATTTTTTTGATATAAAGCCAAAGGGAAACAGCAATGCTCTACCTGATAATCAGCTCTTTCAAAGGGATAAAGGTAGTTTTCTTCCGAAACAGATAAGACCAAGCCTTTTTGAGCATAATCCTCAGCAATAGCAAAATAAGGTAGGGCTTGTTCTACTCTGAGGTTTTGCAGCTGATTAAATTTGATGGGTAATGGCTTAAAGTGAATATTTCCCTGAGTTTCCAGGTGTAGATTTATAACAGCATATTCAGAATTTTTGTCAATCAGCAGCAATAAATTCTCCGAAAGGAGCTGATAAAATTCGATTTGGCGATCATTCAGATTTAATGGATAGATTTTCATGATAGGAACAACCTAAAAAAAATTAAAAGAGTTTCTTAATTAGAATTTAGAGGAGTTTTTCTTGCTGCAACCATGCCAAGCTATCCTGAATCATCTCTTTCATAGGACGGACCTTATAATCTAACTCCTTTTGGGCTTTACTAAAATCGCAGCGTATTTTTTTACTCACTAAATGAATCTTCTCAGGTGTTAAATCAGGTTCTTTGGAAGAAAAAAGGTTTTTAAGATTACTCAAAAACAAGCCCAACTGCATCATAAATTGAGGAGAAGCTTTTTTATAGCGTTTAGATCGCCCAAGTAATTCCTGCAAAACATTAATAAACTCTACAAAGCTAGCTTCATGCCCTCCCAAGATATATTTTTCACCTTTAGCTCCCTTCTCATAAGCTGCAATATGAGCGTCTGCAATATCTCTGGCATGACAAAAATGCCCAACTCCAGGAGGAATACCGGGTAGTTTATTCTGATAAACCTGTTTAATCAGTTGTGCCCAACTGCTTTGATCATAAGGTCCAATGATGTGGCAGGGGTTGAGAATTACTGCATCAAGTCCTTGTTTTTCCACCGTTTCAAGAACTCTACATTCAGCCAAATACTTCGTTTTTCGATAACTAATCCAATCCTCAGCCGCAGTAGAGCGGGTATCTTCTTTAATAATTACATCTGCATCATGATAACCAAAGGCAGCAATTGAAGATGTGTGGATAAAACGCTTTGCACCTTTCGCCAAGGCAGCCTCAATCATATTTTCAGTACCTACTACATTATCCTGATATTGCTGTGTATCTTGCTTTCGCCAAAGCGAAGTATTCCCAGCCACATGAAATACCGCATCCAGCCCCTCAGGCATGGCATTTTTGAGCGCATCTAGATCCCTTAAACTACCCAAAACCTTTTCGACAGTGGGGGGAAGGTACTTTGTATTAGAAGTAGGTCGAACCAAAACATAGCTTTTCCATCCTTTATTTTCTAACTGAAGTAAGAGATTCATGCCCAAGAACCCAGTTCCGCCAGTAACAAATGCTGTTTTTTGCATAACTTAATGCGTTGACTCCAGTAATGCTTTTGAGCTAAATAAGACATAAGGCGGTAGCTCTCGGCTACAATGCCTAGACCACATACTTAGCGTATTAGCACCAATATTATGAATAAAAAATAAATCCTCCTCCCCTAACTTGGGTAACTCCAGATCATAAAAAAGGAAATCGCCTGCAAAGCAAAGCGGTCCCGCTATATTGTATCGACGTTTTGCTGTTCTTGGCGTTGTTTGCAAAACAGAATAAGGATATTGAATATTAAGTTGGGAATAAACCTTACGCAAAAAGAGGTCAGCACCCAAATGAATAAAAGCAGTACCCACTTCTGCTGCATCCTCCACCACATATTCTACTTTAGAAACCGCAAAAGCATTGTATTTGTGTACAAACTTACCATACTCTGTAATCACTTGATAGTCGAACAATTCAGAACATTCCTTTTTGAGGTTTTCAACAAAAGCCTTTACACTAAAATCTCCTATTTCATCTTCAAAATCAATTCCTCCACCAATGTCAATAAAATCCAAGGGGCGATCAATGGCCTTAGCCAAATCCAAAACCCGTCGGATGGCCTCTATATTCCCTGCAAAGTTTTTGATTCCCGAACCAATATGTAGATGCAAGCCAGAAAGCTGTGGATATGTTTTGAATGCCTCTAAAATTTCGGCTTTTTTAGAAATAGGAACTCCAAACTTAGAGCTTTTTTGCGCTACATCAAAAATAGAAGGTGCATCGCTGCTTACCAAGGGGTTGATCCGCAGCCCTAATCGACCACTAAAATCAGAGGGATAACGACGGAGCTCTTGCAGACTGTTGGCATTGACGTAAATCCCGGCTAAGTGTTGGTGGCAATATTGAATTTCCTCTACTGTTTTTACAGGGGAATCAAAGATAATTTTTTCGGGAGTGATACCTGCGGCTACTGCCATTTTTACCTCCTCAATAGAGGCTGCTTCTAAGCCAAAGCCCCTTTCGACGATATGTGCTAGTACCTCTGGGCTAGAGTGGGTTTTGATGGCAATTGCGTGTAGGGTGCCCTCTGGGAACTGGCGTTGGAGTATATCGAGCCGATTGTCTAGCAGATCGGTGTCGTAAAAGATGGCTGCTTTGCTGGTATTGCTAAGCAAACGGGCGGCTATAGCCGCCCGATAAATTTCTTGAATAGTATTGCTGTTGTGTTTTTTCAAAACTTACTTGTTGAATGATTGAATAGCATTTTTCAAAATTTGGATAATGTCGGCATCATCTTTAAACTCACGCTCATCTTCTCGGTAAAACTTGCGCAGGTTCATAGACCCCAAGGCCAAGCGGAGGAAAGATTTGTGTCCGTAGGCTACTGGTTGACCGATAAAAATTTTCTGAAAATTGTACTGCCCCGAGTAGTCTGCACAAACCAATTGCCGATAAAGCTCTTTCAATTCTTTATGATTGAGATACTCTCCATCTTTTTTCACTCGGAAAGAAATAATACTCGAATTGGTATGTGCCTGATCGGGCATCAACTCAAACTCCTTGGAATTTTCTAATTGTTGATTGATAAATTTGTTCCAGCGTGTTACCAATTCATGTACAGTATCCTCCGAAAGTTCTGCAAACTTTTTGCGCTCATTCAAAAAACAAGCCCAGCGCAGAAGATTCCCAATGTTTTGGCGATACTCTAATCCCGTTTGTTGGCGAATAGATGCAGGGAAATCATAGGCCGAGAACACCTTGTTGAATTTAGAGACTACCTCGAAATTACCTCCCTTGATTTTTTCCATCATAGCATTACTTACTAATAATGCTCCACAAAAAGGAGGAGCCTGATAAAATTTAGATCCTGTAATCATCACAACGCCATTTTTATCTAAGATTCGGTGAATCGTGCTGAGATGATGACGAAACTGACAGAGATCGACATTCCAAATAATATCTTCTCGATCAAATCGATCAATCATATTGAGGTTGTCTTGAATCCCAGATTTACTACCATAGACCAAACTACCAATAATAGAGTGATTTTGATGACGTTTGATTTGTTCTTCAATATAAGGTTCGTGGTTGATAATTTTCCCATCAATACCTCGAGCGTCGAGATACAATACTTTGATATTGAAGGAAGGAGATATTTTTTGTCCCTTTTTTACAGTTTCTTCAAATTGATTGTAGTTGGCATGATACTCTCCTCTAACCGCAAACAAAGTCCCAGAGCCCAGTTCTTCAGGGCAAGATAATAGGTTTAGAATAGGGCGGTTGGGATGCAGAATATTAGCAAAAATGATAGGGAAATATACAAGGTCTGTACCAGAAGGGCCATAAAATACCTGAAACTTATCCTCTCCAGGATGGTTGAGCATACGTTTAAACTCCGCAGTTTGTTCCGCAAGTAGTGCTTCGTAGTTTTCTCGATTGGTCAGATCTCGATCTAAAAGCTCATACATCAATTGCAGGTTGTCGTCATTCAGAGAGCCACAGGTGCAGGATCCACGATTGATACGCCCTTCATAAGCCACAGGATTGACCCAGTATCGGGTAAGTCCATCATCGTTGAGATAGATCCGCTCATCACAGCCTTTGGTCAGATAATATTCCAATAAGGCTCTTTTCTCCGTAGGAAGTTCTACATCTTTATTGATCAGGTCTTGCATAAAAAAGTGGTTTGGTGATCGTTCGTTGTATCTTTGCCAAGTTAATCGGATGATATGGCTCTGCCACAAGAGTAAAATGCTACAAGATAAAATTTGTTTTGATTGAATAAATATTCAAAAAATCAACGAACGTTTAAATCTTTCGCAAAAATACAGAATTTTAATTGCGAAATAGAATGATTTGTGGCATATTCCTAAAAATCTAGCAATTAAACAGACTTTAAAAATTAGTATTTCTCTAATAATTTAACGAAATTGAGATGCTTGCTTATTTCTTAGCTCTTATTTAAACCATATGAAGTATTATTATTTATTGATTCTCCTATTGTTGGGAGCTTGTACAAATCCAGATAGCTCGAATGTAGAAACCAAGGCTACTCCTGAGGCTCAGCAACTTCCCGAAGGAAAAAGCTTTTCTATTGAATCAGCAGCTCAAGCCAATAATCAGATGGGTCTAGAGTTGTTTTTAAAATTACGTAAAGGGGTAGGAGGGAACCTATTCATTTCTCCCTACAGTATTAGTAATGCCCTTGGTATGACTTATGCGGGGGCTGCGAATGCCACAGAAAAGGAGATGGGGGAGTTTATGCACTGGCCTGCTAACACAAAAGCCTTGCATCAAGGTTTGTCTGAACAGATGCAGCAGCTCCATGCCCATCACCAACAGCTTTATAAAATTAACATTGCCAATCGCATTTATTTGAATCAGGGAAGGTCTTTATTTGAGGAGTTTGCAAAAGTCAACCAAGCGTCTTATGGGGTGGGGGTAGAAGCTCTAAATTTTCAGGAATCTACCAAAGCCGCTCAACAAATCAACGATTGGGTAAGCTTAAAAACGGAGAAAATGATTCCCAAGCTTTTGAATGCAGAGCTACTCAAACAGGCAGAAATGGTTTTGGTCAATGCCATATTTTTTTATGGGGGATGGGCCAACCCTTTTAAGGAAGAGATGACGAAATCCGATACCTTTTTTCTTGAAGCTCAAAATACCAAAATGACGGATATGATGTATCGTTATTGGAAGCATGATGATGATGAACTGGAAGAGGGCTTTAATTATTATGAGGATGCAACTTTTCAGGTCTTGGCCTTGCCTTATCACCAAAACAAGGGTTCGATGATTATCTTTTTACCTCAAAAAAATGATAGCATTACCTATGATTTAGATAGTTTGATGGCTGATATGAGTTATGATAATTTGGTCAAGCGAATCAATGCTTTGGAATATGTGAGTGCTGATGTAGAGCTTAAACTACCTAAATGGACTCAACGCAGGCAGGTGTTGCTAAAATCTTATTGCCAAAGTATGGGGATGCAAGCCCCTTTCTCTGATGCTGCCGATTTCTCAAGAATGACCGATGAAATGAATTTGAAAATTTCAGAAATTGTGCATGAAGCAGTGGTAGAGGTTACGGAAAAAGGAACCAAAGCTGCTGCATCTACGGCCGTGGTCACCAAAGAAACTGCAGCTCGTCCTGCTGAAAGAACCATTAGGTTTATTGCCAATCGACCGTTCTTTTATCTGATTAAGGATAATGAAACGAATACCTTTTTGTTTATGGGACAATTACTAGATCCTAAGTAGGGGGAGAGATCAAAACAAATGCAGCAAAAAACCTAAAAGCGCCGCCATCAAAACCAAGCCCATAGCGTTGATTTGCTTTACTCTAAAGCTAATAAAAACACTGAATCCTGCAATTAAAATACTTTGCCAATCGATCAAGCATTCGATACTCATATTGACCAAGACTGCTAGCATAATAGCCACCGCAGCAATATTTACACTATCGAGGAAGAAGCGCAGTGTTTTAGATCTTCTCAATTGAGGAATCAGGGGATGCAGTAGTAAAACAAAGCAGAAAGAGGGGAGAAAAATACCTAGGGTCGCTGCAACTGCTCCCCATGCTGCTCCCAATTGATAACCGACAAAAGTGGCCGTAGAAAGTACTGGACCTGGGGTAAACTGCCCTACGGCAATAGCATCCATCAAAGCGGCCCGACTCAACCAGCCCTTAGTCACCAATTCTGCATCCAAGTAAGCAAAAAGCACATAACCACTACCATACAGCACTGCCCCAACTTTTAGAAAAGTCCAGAAAATAGTCCAGGACCCAACGCTTTTTAGAGCCACTGTGGGGAGTTGAAAGAGTAAAATAGGCAAGATGTTTTTTTTGTTTGGAATGAGCTTGGCTTGAGCCGTAAAGTACAGCAGTCCGATCAAGCCTGCTGCCAATAGGGTAAGCACTTCATGTACTCCTAAAAGCGCAGCCAACAGCACGGCTCCTCCCAAAACGCCCAACTCTATATTTTTCAAAGCTTTTTTGCCCAATTTCAAAATTGCCGAAGCTATCAAGGCCAATTGTAGTTGTCCCCAAAAACTGGACAGTAATTTAAGGTGAAAATAC
>CAZOLU010000209.1:0-7012 GCA_964580485.1 uncultured Saprospiraceae bacterium
CAGATTATGCACCCTATTATGCAGGCTATGTCAACTTAGTTCCTGAAGGAGATTTGCTCCAATTAATGCGTTCAGAACATGAGCAAACTCAACTCATGCTTTCCGCTTTAGCTCCTAATGCAGGGCAAGTTCGTTATGCCCCAGGCAAATGGAGCCTCAATGAGCTGCTTTTTCACCTCATTGATACCGAACAAATTATGGCTTACAGAGCCTTGCGCTTTGCCCGCCAAGACTCGGCAAGTTTGCCTGGTTTTGATCAGGATGATTATATCGCAGCAGTAGACACTGGTTCTATGCAGTTTCATGATCTTTTAGTAGACTTGAAAGCCCTACGGGCTTTTACGATTCGCATGTTTAGTCGTTTTAGTGCAGCCGACTGGGATCGAGTAGGGCAAGCTAGTGCAGCTCCATTTTCGGTGCGTGCCTTAGGCTATATTATTTTGGGGCATGAATTGCATCATCGGCAAGTGATCGAAAATCGCTACCTTGCCGTACTTTAGTTTCTCTATTTTCAATTTACTGACGTTTAAATTAGCTCATCGTGGCAATTTACTGGCAAGACGCTCGCAATTTATGGTCGAAGATGACCCCTCGGCGACTTTGGAATGCCACCAAGGTCTACAGCTCCTTTTACCTGACCAAGTGGTTCAAACGTCCGATTCAATGGGGTTTGCCCTTTTCTATTGCTATTGAACCGACGACTGCCTGTAATTTGCGTTGCCCAGAATGCCCTAGTGGATTGCGGCAATTTACTCGACCTACGGGCAACCTCAAAGCAGATTTCTTCCGTCAGTTGATCGATGAGCTGCACCCTCATTTGTTTTATCTTACTTTTTATTTTCAGGGAGAGCCCTATATCAATCCTAATTTTTTGGATATGGTGGCTTATGCCCATGAGAAAGGAATTTATACGGCAACTTCTACCAATGCTCATTTTTTGAATGATAAAAACGCTAAACGTACCATTGAGTCGGGCTTAGATCGTTTAATTATTTCCATTGATGGCACTACTCAGGAAACCTACCAAGCCTATCGAAAAGAGGGTAAACTCTCGAATGTGATTCAAGGAGCTAAGAATATTGTGCGGTGGAAAAAGGAATTAAAATCCAAAACACCTCATATCATTTTTCAATTTTTGGTGGTCAAACCCAATGAGCATCAAATTCCAGAAGTCTATAAATTAGCAGAAGAAATTGGGGTAGATGAGGTAAAACTCAAAACTGCACAGATTTATGATTATGAGCATGGGAATCCACTAATTCCAGAACAGGGAAAGTACTCCCGCTATGCCAAACAACCCGATGGTACCTACAAAATTAAAAACCAACTCCTCAATCACTGTTGGAAACTCTGGCACTCTTGTGTTGTGACTTGGGATGGACTGGTGGTACCTTGTTGTTTTGATAAGGATGCCGAACATCAATTGGGTGATCTTAAAGACTATTCTTTTAAAGAGGTATGGCGAGGGGCAGCCTACCAAAGTTTTAGAAAACAACTCCTAAAAGGTCGGGATCAGATTGATATTTGTACCAACTGTACCGAGGGCTGTAAAGTTTGGGCAGAGGAGTAAAGTTGTTTTGGTGCTTGCATCTTAGTTTAAATTGCTGTATTTTATAGTATTCTTATATTCTTAATTGCAATTCCATGATTCCTAGTTTATATGTTGAGCATTACCGTAGCTTAAAGAGCTTTCAAATAGATAGTTTGAGCCAAATCAATCTATTGACAGGTAAGAATAATACTGGCAAAACAACCATTCTAGAAATCATTTCGATTTTTGCACAAAAAGCTGATGTTAAAAGTTTAATTGATGTTCTGAGGAGAAGAGGTGAATATTATAAAGAAGGAGAAACCTTTAATAAAAACCTCATTAAGCAAAGGAATATTGAGGCAATATCTGCTCTGTTTTATAATAATGAAGTTTGGGATAAAACGATTAAAATTAAAACAGCAAAAGACGATCTGACCCTAAAACTTGTTCAATATCATGTCAGTTACAATACAAATGGTCAAGCTCAGAAAAATATTATTAAAGCAAAGCATTTTATAGCAGATGATAACCTCAACTTAGGTATTTTAATAAAGCTGAACGGAGAAGAACAAATTCAAAATTTAAATGAAGGTATATTTCTTTTTTTATCGGATTCAAATCCCATGATTAAAACAATTTACTCTAATGAGTTCAGTCGCCATCAAAATGCCTTTTTGTGGGATAACATCACTTTAACAGATAAAGAAAACACCGTTTTAACTGCGCTACAAATCATCGAACCTCATATAAAAGGGCTAGCTTTTGTAGAGAAAGCAGAGCAGCGAATCCCTATTGCTAAAATATCTGGACAACAAAAAACAATAGCTTTAAAAAGCATGGGTGATGGCATCAACCGAATTCTAAGCATCATCTTAGCAATGGTAAATGCCGAAAATGGCTATCTTTTAATAGATGAATTTGAAAATGGGCTGCACCATAGCATACAGGAAAAGTTATGGGAAATAATTTTCAAACTAGCTAAAGATCTCAATATCCAAGTTTTTGCAACGACACATAGTCGAGATACCATTGAAAGCTTTGAAAATGTGTCGAATGATGAAGCAAGAAATCATGGAGTATCGGGCAAATTGACACGCTTGGAAAACAAAGCAGGAAAAATACAGGAAGTGAGCTATTCTCCTGAAGAGTTGAAAATTGCTACTGATAATAATATTGAAACACGGTAGGAATGAAGATAGAAGAAAAATTTAATCAGAAGTTATTGGTAGAAGGGAATGATGATCAGCATGTAATTTGGGCAATTTGTCAGAAATTTAAGCTTCCTCATAATTTTGATGTTATTGATACTCTTGGGGTAGATGAACTAATCAAACAGATTCCAGTTCGTTTAAAGACTCCGGATCTCCAGACCTTAGGAATTGTCCTTGATGCTGATACGGATTTAAATCGTCGCTGGGAAAGTTTGAGGACTAAACTCATGGCGAGTGCTTATACATTGCCAGAAAGTTTACCCAAAGAAGGCTTGATTTTAGAAAAAGAAGATGCTGTGAAAGTTGGAATTTGGCTGATGCCCAATAATGAGTCGAATGGGATGCTGGAAGATTTTATCCAATTTTTAATACCCAAAGGAGATGCTTTATTAGAAAAAGCGAAGACTGTTTTAGCGGAAATTGAAGCGGCAGAGCTTCATAGATACAAAAAAGCCCATCACTCCAAAGCACTTATGCACAGTTGGTTGGCATGGCAGGAAGATCCTGGAACGCCAATGGGATTAACCATCACCAAACAATATCTCCGTTTAGAAACTAAAGCAGCCAATCCCTTTGTAAATTGGCTGCAAAAACTCTTTACTTAAACGCTATTGCGCAAGTATCAACGAAGGATCAACTGCCCCGTTCCCAAAATTGCCCCATTCCTCAATACTTGGAAGAAGTAGATTCCCGAAGCCAATGCTCCTCTTTCAAAAAGCAGCAGCCCATCCGCTCCAAAATCTTGTAGCTGCAGGAACTGCCCCATACTGTTGTAAAGTCGCAACTGCACATCTTGGATCTTACCTTCCACCTCTAAGGATAATACTGCATGATCCTTGATAGGATGTGGCTGAATACTTAGGTCTAGGGCTCTTTCAAATTCAGCATCTATACTCTGATAGCTCAACAAATTGATAAAGTCATCTCCTATTTCATGATATACTAGATTACTCTCGATACTTTGGGTATCGAGTTCTACAATTGCAGGGGATTGAATAAGCGTTCCTACTGGATTAAATGGTTTTTGCGCAATTCGATATTTGACATAGACATCATCTAAGACCATAGGGTTTTGAGTAATTCGATCAAAACTAAACTCTACAATACCTTGGTCGTAGATACGCCAACGATACGGATGAGAACTTGCGCCTGGTTCAAAACTAGCTATATCTAAGTGAGGAGAGAGGGTATCTCGGATCACCAGTTCTGCTAAGCCCAAATTTTGTACCCGAACATGGTAGTCGATGACATCATAATTATTGATATAATGTGCGGCGGCATATCCTTTTGGGAAGGCCTGTTTCTGCACAAAGGGCATGGCTCTCAATTGATGGATAGCTGCGGTATCTACGCTTTCTTGACAATCGATTGCCCTAAAGGGCGAAGTATAACCATTAGAAAACTGATTAACATAGCCCAGCTGAATTTGACCTAGACTATCTACCCCACAACCCTCCACCACCGCAGTAGCAAAAGGGTCACTTAGCAAGCCTGAGATTCCAGCAGGCTGCATTAACGTCCCCCGATAGGTCGCCCCCAGCGTTATAGGAACGGTAAGTACAGTCGTTTGTCCTCCAACAATATCTACATCAATAGGTGGCAACATTAAATCATCCTCAATGACAATAAAAGAAGTGCGAATGGGCGAACCCAAAGTAGTTCCCACATTGATAATAGCAAACTGAATAGAGTCGCCTAAACAAGTGGCTTGCACTTCAAAAATTGGCCCATTCCAAAGATTGATGCAAAGACTATCGGGTTCGATCCTCGCCTCAACACAATGGGTTTGCCCTACGATGCTAGAATCACAGGACAAAAAAGCTTGAAAATCAAAGCTTCCACAAGCCCTAGGAGGCAAATCTCCCACTTCTACCCGATAACGCTGCCCCCCCAAAGCCGTAACGGGTATCATTAAGGTAGAATCTAAGGTTAAATCTGGGTCTAGTTCAAATTCCACAGCAGCCTGATAAGCCGTATCGGTTCCATTATTACAATAGCTAATGCTGTATAAATTACTGGCACATTGTTGCAATACAGGTGTAGAAATATCTAACTCTAAAAAAGGACAAGCGATATCCTCTTGCAAGGCGATATTTACTACTTCCAACTGATTGGGATGGCTTAGTAAAACATCATGGATTCCTCCTGGCTCACAGGCATCTTTCCAATAAGGACTTGGCAAAATGGCTCTAATTTCATATTGGTCAAAGCTCAAGGCATTAAAACTATAATAACCTGCCGTATCAGTAGTACTATAATAAATAGAGTCGGTACTCAACTGCCGAGCCTCAATGACCACATTCGACATAGGCTGATCACTTAGGTCAAAAACACAGTTCTCATTTTTATCCCAATATAAGTAGCCCTCCAGTTCTGCATCAAAATCTACTAGGCTAAAGCAAGAAGGTTCATGCAACCCATTATTATACCATTGCTGAATCTGAGGAATACGTTGTGGAATCATCTGAAGCATATTGTAAAGCCCCGTAAGATTAGGATCATAATGATAGACATACACCATATCAATATCTCGCTGTTCTCCAGCTACAAGCGTATCGCCCCACAAAGCACCAATCATCCGAAAATCCTGACCTTGCGCCCAACTGAACCCGGCATCCGCCCACCATTTCGTAGAGAGGGTATCAAAAGGGTAATTGGGGAAGACAAAATCTGTGCTAGCCGTACTTGAAGTATCATAGCCAGAGCCTCCATAAGTCAACGGATAACCATCTACCCAATTCCCACTCAACAAATTGTAGTAATCTACCGCAGGCTGTGGGTCCCGAGGGTGCCCCATGGGAGAAACCGTAGAAGCCAAGTTAAAAATACTTTTCTTCAGCTCTTGATTCAAAAAAGTCGCAGAAAGGACTGGGGGCTGTTGCCCATAGTTGGCTCCTGTACAAGCTGAACTTTGATCGGTATAGTCGGCATTATACACATACAGGGTATTCAATGTGGGATCGGTACCCACATAATCATCTGCTGCACAACCCAAGTCAAAATCAAGATGCAAGCCTGCTCGAAAATTGTAATAATCCTGCCCAGACCGGTTGATGATGCGATGGCGGGTAAAAATAGCATCTTTTAGCAAGTCCGAACCACAGTTGAAGGCATAAGCAGTGAGTTGTACCTCAATCCCCAAAGCCAAGGTATCACTCACTTCATGGATGCCTCCAATATCATTGAAAACTGTCCAAAGCAATTCATCAGCTAAAGCATTCGGATTATTATCTTCATAAACAGGATAATCTCCATCATACGGATTGTAAATCCCATCATTATTGCGATCATAAAAGGGAGCAAGTTCCTGATTGGGTAAGCTAAACCCCAACTGGGTACTGTAATAGGGGTTGTTTCTACCAGGCCAAAGCAATAAGGCCATAGGTACAGGTTCATTAACCAGCAAATCACTTTGATAATCTTGGATAACCTGCAAAACATCCAGCAACTCTACTTTCCACACCTGATCCAAACGACTACAAGTCAGAGAATCGGTACTCAGTGTCTGTGCATTAATGGGTCCGGCCCAATAATCATTTCCCGACTGCCGATAGGTTTGAGCCGCTAAATGCAGATCTCCTCCTGCATCATAGCCCCCCATCCACAAGCCTGCAGCATAAATACCAGCACGTTGTAAATTATCGTTGTCTTTGAGAGGTGTTAAGAACTGAGCCGACTGCCCGTCTGTAAATAAGTCGCCGCCATTGCGAATAGCAACTTCTAATCGATTGGCAGACATAAATGCGGTGGCAGTAGCTTCCTCACATAGCTGAGCTTGAAGGGGTAGCGCTGCGCACAAAGCTATCATATAGCAGAATATGTTGTAGTTTCGCAGCATGAGTTGGAGTTTTAAATTAAATGATGGTGGATTGGGGAGTATATTCTCTCTAACGCAAAAATCAGACTGATTTCGAGTATTTTTATCTTTTTATGTTAATTTTTTAAACTACTCAATTGCAGAATCTACAATTAAGATGCAATTTTGATAAAAACGGATGTGTCAAGCAAGGCCTGCATTTTCCTTGAATGAGCACATCCGTTACCGAACCTTGAAGATTTTATCTTCCTTTAAACCTTGTAAGAACTTTTTCTCTCAGGGCTTTAGCCCCTTCGACATTACAAATATGCTATATCTTTTGCTTGAAAAAAATTACATATTTTAGCATTTCCCAAAGTATTTTTTTTAGTAAAATTTTTCAAAATGGAGTTTTCAGCCTATTTTTCCCAAAAAACACAAAATGTATAAAAGTAAATTAATTGATATTTTTGC
>CAZOLU010000210.1:0-1794 GCA_964580485.1 uncultured Saprospiraceae bacterium
CCTTTGGGGGGCAATCGCTGGTACAATTCCCGATTTAGATGTAGTCAGTCGAGTATTTTTAGATCATGAAGTCTATGGGCTACTCTACCATCGGGGGCTGACACACTCGATTTTGTTTACCATAGTGGGCGCCTTGGCTTTGGCTTGGGTAGCGCATAAGGATCGGCGTTGGTTGCTGATGGCTTTTATGAGTACCTTATTGCTGTTTTTTGGGGGGATTGCTGCTGCAATGCCTAATGCGATTACGCTTTCTATTGCTGGAGTTTTGGCAGCCCTGTTGGGCTGGCGGGCTCGTAAAATGTTTGGTAAAAACCGCAAGCCTCTGCCAGAAGATGGTACAACCTATTGGAATTGGGCTCTGATGTTTTTCTTGGCTATTCTAACACATTGGTTTATTGATGCTTGTACGAGTTATGGCACGCAGATTTATGAGCCTTTCTCTAGTTATAGGGTGTCTTTCAACAACATATCTATTGTTGATCCGCTTTATACCCTACCACTTATTTTAGGAATAGTGCTGACCCTCTTTTTCAAAAAGTTGGCTTGGCGAAGGATTTTGAATGGGGCAGGCATTTTATTAAGCAGTAGCTATATGGTCTTTACCTTCTATGCTAAATCGCAGGTCAATACAGTAGTAGCGGATAATCTTAAAAACCAAAATATAACATATCAGGAGTTTGTAACCTACCCTACAATTTTTAATTCGATTCTTTGGCATACAACTGTCGTTACCGATTCTGCTTTTTATTATGGAGTGTATTCTATTATGGATAAAGATCCTGAAATCAAGTTCATTCGTCTACCCAAAAATCATCATCTTTTAGAACCTTATAAAGATGAACGCTTGGTTGAAATTCTAGAATGGTTTGCCCAAGGTTATTACAATGTAGAGGAGGTGGAAAATGGGGAGTTGCAATTCAACAATCTTCGTTTTGGCTTAATGGGCTTTGGACTTATGGAAATGGAAGATCCTTATATCTTCAAATTCAGAATGGGACTGAAAAATGGTAAATTTGATGTATGGGAGCTTCAACCTGATATGGAAGAAGTAGATTTTCCTCGAGCCTTTGATCTGCTTTGGCGCAGAATGTGGGGAGAAAAGATGGAAGTTATTCGAGACTTAGATTAATGCTCTAGTTTTTTAGTGTGTAAAGCTTTCCGATGCAATTTTACCCAAAGATTTCTATTTTGCTCTAAAATCCGCTACTTTAGCAGCCCAAAGCAGTATCAAAATCATGGAGCAATACAATAGAAGTGATCTTATCCCTTATTGGATCTGGCTGGCAACCGTTTACGTAGCAGGACTGTTCGCCATTGATATTATGGATGTTGATGCCGCACAATATGCCTCCATTAGCTTGGAAATGCTGGAAAATGGTAGATGGCTAGAGGTACAACACAAAGGAACCGATTATCTGGACAAACCACCTTTAGTCTTTTGGTTGGGGGCATTCTTTTACAAAGTTTTTGGAGTAGGAGTTGTGAGTTTTCGCTTGCCTTCTATGCTTTCCAGTATACTGGGTTTTTGGGCAACTTACAAACTAGGAGAAGCTCTGTATACTCGAAGAACAGGGCAGCTTGCAGCCTTGGTGCTGGCTAGTACCCAAGCTTGGTTTTTGTTCAACCATGATGTGCGCACCGATACTCTGCTCAGCAATTTTAGCATTTTTGCTATTTGGCAAATTTACAGCTACTTGCAAAATAAAAAGATTTGGCATTTTGTGCTAGGCTTTGTGGGACTTGGTTTGGCAATGCTGGCTAAAGGCCCGATAGGAGCAGTCATTCTCGCCGCCG
>CAZOLU010000210.1:1804-6985 GCA_964580485.1 uncultured Saprospiraceae bacterium
GCTACTTGCTCTCGCAAAAAGCCTGGAAGGAAATATTTCATTGGCGTTGGCTACTTGGACTACTCCTTGTTTTGACGGTGCTCAGCCCAATGCTTTATGGCCTTTGGACACAGTATGGCAGCGAGGGTATCTATTTCTATTTTTGGAAACAAAGCTTTGGGCGCATCACTGGCGAAAATAGCTGGAAGGATGATACTGGGGCGTTTTTCTTTGTGCATACCTTCCTTTGGTCTTTTCTGCCTTGGTCAGTTTTTGCATTAGGAGCCGTGATACAGCGTTTTAAAGCACTTTGGCAAGGTCAATTAACCCAAGAGTGGTTGTGCTTTACAGGGTTTTTGCTACCCTTTGTTGCCCTTTCTTTTTCGCAGTTCAAACTCCCACATTATATCTTCCCACTTTATCCGCTGATGGCTATTTTAGCAGCAGATTATCTTTTGCAACAATCTACCAAAGCGATCAACTGGTCCTACAAACTATTTTTAGGTTTGCAGCTTTTTCTGATGTTGCTGATGCTAGCATTGGCATTGTTGATACTACTCTGGGTATTCCCGAATGCAAATCTGGGTGTTTGGCTATTGTTAATTTTTGGTTTGGGTATTAGCATTTTCTTTTTTTGGAAAAATGCGAATGAGCGACTTTGGGCGCCAGTACTTTTGCTTTTTGCTACCCTTAATCTTATCCTAAACCTACATTTTTATCCCAATTTACTACAATATCAATCTGGTACAAAAGTAGCTCGCTATATTCATCAACAAGAAATTCCTGCCGACTTGGTAGGGGCTTATGGCATCTATCAGCATAGTTTGGATTTTCATTTAGGGAAAGTTGCAAAAGTTTATGAAAGTCCTGATGAAATTATTCAAGCTGCTGCTCAGTCTGCAATTTGGTTGTACTGTGATGAAAAAACAAAGAACTTGTTAGAAGAGCTAGGCGTTTTGATCGTCAAGCAGCAAGAGTTTGAGCATTTTCATGTCACCAAGCTGAATATCAAGTTTTTGAATCCCCAAAAACGAAAGACGCAACTCAAAAAAGTATTTTTGTTAAAACTAGAAGGGGTTTTAGGTTAAAAATATACTTAAAAATGTCCCTTTATTATCCATTCAGATAGAATAAGCAAGGGATTTACTTAAATTAATGCAAAAACCATAGTCGCTTTTTGTGTGACCACATAGTTTTACTAAATTTGCGAACTATATTTTTATCCATTTTGTTGGCAGAGGTCTTTTTCGCCTCATGATTTATACAGAAATCTTTAACTATCATTCAATAAGCAACATGAATTCTTACAAGAAACAAAACACCCTACTAGGCTGGCTGATGTTTGCCGTTGCCGCTGTAGTCTACATATTAACAGCCGAGCCCACAGGTAGTTTATGGGATTGCGGTGAGTTTATCTCTGCAGCACACAAGCTAGAGGTGGTACACCCTCCTGGAGCACCACTTTTCTTAATCATTGGTAGAATGTTTGCTTTTGTGGCGGATACCTTTTCGGTAGATAAAGCCAATATTGCTTATGCGTTGAATGTGATGTCGGGGCTTTGTACTGCAGCTCTGGTGATGTTCATTTTTTGGTCAACCACGATCTTAGCAAGGTTGAGCTTGGTAGGGTACAATAGACCCGTAGTCGAAATAGGCGATCGTATCGCTATTTTCGGAGGAGCTGCCGTGGCTGCATTGGCTACCACCTTTGCTACCTCTGTTTGGTTCTCTGCCGTAGAGGGGGAGGTCTATGCCATGTCTTCGGGCTTTACAGGTTTGGTGATCTGGGCGGCCTTGCGTTGGTATGTGACCGATACCCCTAAAGCTGACCGTTGGTTGATTTTTATTGCTTATATGATTGGGCTCTCTATCGGAGTACACCTGTTGAGTTTATTGGCGATTCCCTTTATTGCAATGCTCTTTTACTACAAAAAGAGTCGGGTGGCTAATATGCAAATGAGCAGTATGTCTATGTATATTGTACTAGGACTTACGCTCTTGGTAGGCTTGCAGTTTATGTCTGTACTTCCAGTTTGGTTGCATATTATACTCATCTTAGGAATCCCCGCATTATATCTTTATGGGGTGTTTCAGTCGCCGGTGGAGGAGCGTAAGATTTGGATTAACATCGCCTTAGCCTTTATTATTGGTTTTGCTATCCTTATGTTTGTTCAGGCTATTTTTATACCTAAACTTCCTGAAATTGGTGCAGGGTTCGACTTTGTATTTGTCAATACTTTTGGGTTGCCTATTGGCGCAGGAATGATTTTCTTTGTAATCTTATTGGTAGGATTAGTAGCTGGTGGAATTTATATGGCGCATCAACGTAAAATGTACTATGTGCACATGGGCTTGATGATGTTTGCCGTAGCTTTGATGGGCTTTTCTACCTATGCCTCTATTGTGATTCGGGCACAAGCGAATACTCCAATCAATATGAATAAGCCAAGTGATGCGTACAGCCTCTTGTCTTATATCAATCGTGAGCAATACGGAGAGCGCCCCTTGGCTTATGGACCTCATTTTGCTGCCGAGTCTATTGGTTATGAAGCTGGAGATAAAGTATACCGCCCAGTAGATAGAGGAAATGGAAAAATCCGCTACGATGTGGTTTCTGAAAAAGGTGGATATAAATACAAGAAAAGTGATATGATGCTTTTCCCTCGTTTGGGACATATGGATGAGGCTAGAAAGCAACAATACCGAACTTGGTTGGGACTGAAACAAGATGAAAAACCAACCATGCAGGATAACCTAGATTTCTTCTTCCGCTATCAAATTGGCTGGATGTATTTCCGCTACTTTATGTGGAACTTTGCAGGTCGTCAAAATGCTAAGCAAGGATACTATGAAAGTGATCCAACCAAAGGCAACTGGATGAGTGGTATTGCCCCTATTGATGGAAATCGACTCATCCCTCAAAAGAATTTACCAGCTGCCCGTAAAGAAGATAAAGGGCGGAATACTTATTACTTCCTACCACTAATTTTTGGAATTATTGGACTGATTTTCCATATCTCAAGACGGCCTCAGGATGCTTTAGCTCTAGGAGTACTCTTCCTAATTACCGGGGTCGCTATTATTTTATTCTCCAACCAGCCTCCAAGTGAGCCACGAGAACGAGATTATGTATTGGTGGGGTCCATGTTCACCTTCTGTATATGGATAGGGCTGGCAGTGCCAGCCATCTACAAAGCCCTGAGCGATTATATCAAAAATCCGCCAGTAAATGGGGCGATAGCCCTAGGCTTGGTGGCTGTTGCTCCAGTGATTATGGGCTTCCAAAACTGGGACGACCACTCTCGTGCAAAACATACTGGTGCTCGGGATTATGCCATCAATTTCTTAGAGTCTTGTGCTCCCAATGCTATCCTCTTTACTTATGGGGATAATGATACTTACCCACTTTGGTATGCACAGGAGGTAGAAGGGATACGAACGGATGTCCGAGTTGTCAACTTTAGCTTACTAGCCGTAGATTGGTACATTGATCAGCTGCGTCGTGACGTCAATAAATCACCTGCGATCCAAATGAATATCCCTCGACAGGCTTATATGGGAAGTGCCCGGAATGTATTGAGAATTCAAGATTCTAAAAAACCCATGAATCTTATTGATGTCGTACGCTTTATGGGGGAAAGCCATCCTCAAAACCAACAGATGGCAAGCTATGTACCTACTGCCGATATCGTCATCCCCGTAGATAAAGCATTGGTTCGGGCGAATAATGCAGTGCCTAAAAATTTCCCCGACTCTCTAATCGCTGATCAAATGAAGTTCCGCCTTAGTGGAAATATGTTATTTAAAGATGATATTGCGCTATTAGATATTTTAGGAACCAATATTGCCAACGGTTGGGAACGCCCTGTTTATTTCGCTGTAACCGTAAGACCTTCTAAAATTGCTGGACTTCGCAATTATTTACAATTGGATGGTATGGCCCTACGAGTAGTGCCTATTCAAACACCTGCTTCTAGCAATATGGCTATGAATATGGGTAGAGTAGAGGTAGACACCATGTACAATAATATGATGACCAAGTTCCGTTGGGGAGGTTTTGACAAACATGAGCTTTTTATTGATGAAAGTTATATGCCTAGTATCCAAACCCTTCAGTTTGCCTTTATGCGCCTAACCAAAGAATTACAACAACGAGGCGATAAAGAGCGGGCATTAAAGGTATTGGATCAACTGTATACTTCTTTCCCTCACATGAACTTCCCGATTGATGAAAGCTACTCAAGAGTACAGGGGCTTGATGCGTATATCCAATTAGGTGCACCAGAAAAGGCAGAGCCACATTTGCGGGATTTGGTGATTACTTTAGCAGATAAAATGCAGTACTTTAGTCAATTTACTGCACCAATGGATATTCCAACCTATGCCAAAGAGGTAAGAACCTTGAAGCAGCAGATGGATGCTAAGGCTAATCAATTGAATCAGTTGATTGATATTATGCAGAGAGTACCAGAGGAGCAAAAATCACAGTACTATGCTCAGGCAAATAAAATTCAAGGGGAGTACGAGCAACTCAAAGCGCAGAAAGATCAAATCAATAAGGCTTGTGCAGACAGTCGAATGGCACAGGTATTTGAGGATGAAATTTCGATGGCAGTAGGCTATGTACAAATGGCAGCACAGCTTTTGGAACAAGTCCCCAACAAAGAGTTTGTGAAGGAGATGAATGCTTTTCTTACGCCTCTAGGTTTTCAGCCAATCAAAGGTAGAGGAGCCGCACCAACTACTCCAGAGCAACCTAAGCTAGAAAACGGGGATACCACCGTAGAGGAGGATTCTTAAGTGATATTGATTGTCGCTAACATTATTTTACATATTTTCCATAAATAGTAGGGTTCTTGTCTCGTTGGTAGTGAGACAAGAACCCTACTTATTTTTTGAACGAGAAGACAAGTGTAGAGAGCCTTTCTGTCAGTCTCCCGTATAGCTCCGTATAACTATCGGGGGGAAGGAGCCGTTGTTTGAACGGAGTGTAGTGGAGAGAGTGGTGGGCAGCTTGGCTTCGTCAAGCGAAGCAGACGCGGGGCAGCCTAAATAGTTACTTTTTTTCTTTTAATTTTTCCAATGCGATAGATCCGATCTTAGTAAGAATACCTTTGCTAATGTCACTTGGACTCAAACTAGCCTTAAACTTAAATTTAACTTCTTTTCCAAATAAGATCACTTCGCAGTTTGTATTTCCAC
>CAZOLU010000211.1:0-5576 GCA_964580485.1 uncultured Saprospiraceae bacterium
TCCCACATTGGTAGTCAATACGCCAGCAGGCTGTACCGAGACCTTTCGAGATACCATAGTAGCCAATGGAAATCCTAGGGCAGTTTTTGATGCTAGCTATGATCCCTGTAGTTTTGACCCTGTTCGATTTAGAAACCTCTCCATTCCCAGCCAACAAGGGATTTTAGATTCTACCCGTTGGAGTTTTGGAGATGGTACGATCAGCAGCGACCCCTTAGTTTTTCACAATTACAACTATCCCGATACTGGAGATTACAACATCAGCCTTTTTGTGATGGATAACAATGGTTGTTTTGATGATACCACTGCGGTACTCAATTGGCGACCACAACCTGTCTTTCCAGTAGATTTGGAAGATTCTAGGGGTTGTGTGCCGCATGCGGCACCCCTCGCCAGCACCCTATTCGGCAACAGCTACCCCTACCCCGCCGATGGCTACACAACCAACTGGACTTACGGAAACGGGCAAGGCTCCAATGACCCCAACCCTCAAGTGGTCTACAACAATCCTGGTGTATATACCCGAGAACTGGTAGTACGCTCTCCTATTGGTTGTATAGACAGCTTTCAAAGCACTCATACTGCACTAGAAGTGCCAATTGCTGGATTTAGCTTTAGCCCTCCCAATGGGCAATTGCATATCTACAACCCACAAGTGCAGTTTACAGATGAATCGCAAAGAGCTGCACAATGGTGGTGGGATTTTGGAGATGAAAGCACCGTTTTGATGCAAAACCCAACACATAGCTACCGTGATACAGGGCTATACGTAGTTACACAAATTGCACAACACCTCAATGGTTGTACCGATACGGCTCAGGCGGTGATAGATGTAGAACCCCGAGTAAGCTATTTTCTTCCCAATGCCTTTACGCCTAATGATAATGGTAAAAATGATGGTTTTAGAGGAAATGGCTATCTAGAATATATTCAAAACTTTGAAATGCTTATCTTTAACAGATGGGGTGAACAAATTTTTCAAACCAGCAATCCCTATGAAGCTTGGAATGGACGGAAAAATAATACTGGTCAGCTTTGCCAGGCAGGGGTTTATGTGGTAGTAGTTCGCTATACAGAACCTCGGGGAGAAAGACGAGAGCTCAAAGGTTTTGCCACAATTATTTATTAACTTCACGGACTATTATACTAAATAAACGCAATCCAAATGAATATTTTTCTTAAAGGACTACTTTTTTCAGGACTACTCCTTTTCAGCTTTGTTGCTACAGCACAGCAGGATGAGGTCTATGATGATGAAATTCCTGATGAGCAAATTGACCTGACCAAGGAAGATGAGTCTAGGCAAAATGGAAAGATTCGCAAAAGGCGTAAGTTCAACCCCGAAAATGTTTACATTGCGTCGGGGGTAGGCTTGGATTTCTGGGGTACGACCTTCAGTGCCCATCTGAGTCCACATATCGGTTATCGCATTGGGGGATTCCTTCTGCCTGCTGCTGGACTCACTTATACCTATATTTATGATTTTCAATGGCAAAGTAATATCCATGTTTTTGGGCCTAAAGCACTAATTAGAGTAGCCCCTTTTCCTAATGCGCCTTGGTATTTACATGCAGAAGGTGAATATTTGCGAATTGCCGAAAGTAATCCTTCCTTTAATCCCAATGTTGCCAATGGCCAACCTCGCTATTATGAAAGTGTACAGCCTCGTTTTAATGTGGGCTTGGGCTATAGCTCTAATTTGGGAGAAGGAGCAGGCTTTATGACAGAATTTCTCTTTGATCTGTATTTCTTACAAACTGGTGCCACCTATCTCAACCCCTTTACGTATCGCATCGGATTTTATTATGGGTTTTAAGATGATTGGATATGAAAAGACTATTTTTTGGATTGCTGATGCTGGGTGCCATTTCTCAGCTCCTTGGGCAGGAGGCTCCAGTCTTCGTGCCTCATAATTTTTATCATCATGGGCAACAGCTAAAGTTTCAGCTGCTTAGTCCTCCGGAAATAGAACCTGGTAAATCTTATCCCTTAGTTTTATTTTTGCATGGAGCAGGTGCTAGAGGAGATGATAATCAGCGCCCAACTACACATATTCGTCCACTTTTCACTGCCGAAAATCTGGAAAAATACCCTTGCTATGTATTGGTACCTCAATGCCCCGAGGCTTATCGTTGGGTAGAAACCGACTGGACACTTGCAGCGCATCAACAACCCGAAGACCCCTCTGTTCCCATGCAGCTGGTCATGGCCTTGCTCAACTATACGCAGCAGTCTTATGCCGTAGATACACAACGCATCTACCTCACGGGCTTGTCGATGGGGGGCTTTGGCACTTGGGATTTGCTGGCTAGGCAGCCTAGCCGCTTTGCGGCGGCAGCGCCCATCTGTGGTGGTGGCGACCCCACTACGGCTCCACGCATCAAAGATATTCCCATTTGGTGCTTTCACGGAGATCAAGATCCCGTAGTCCAGGTTCAACGCTCCCGAGATATGGTCAAAGCCCTAAAAGCCCTTCAAGCTCCTATTCGCTATACAGAGTATCGGGGTATTGGGCATGGAAGCTGGAAACCCGCCTATGCAGAACCTGAGTTTTTGGAATGGCTCTTTGCGCAAAGGCGTGAGGACTAGGATAATTTGAGTATATTCACAACTTAATTCTTAAAATTCATTTTTTACAGTTCCTTTTTTGACTAAAAAGATACCGTATGGCAATTCCCAGATATGATGAAATTCAACTACCAGCCTTAGAGTTCTTGTCAGATAATAAAGTTTGTAAAGCTAGGGAGTTAGAAGAACCTCTATCCAAACATTTCAAATTAACCGATAAGGAACTAAATCAGATGTATAGCTCAGGAAATGGACCTGTTTTTATGGATAGAATACAATGGGCTTTAAGCTATCTGAATATGGCAGGCTTGGTACATAAGCCTAAAAGAGGGTTTTATCAAATCAATGAAGCAGGGAAAAAAATGCTTCAAAAAAATATTGATATTAAAGCTTATGTTCGAAAAAAGGTATTAGCAAGAGATCAGAAAAAAGATAAAAAAGCCGAAGTAGAAATAAAAGCTACCGATACCCCTAGTGATTTAACTCCTGAAGAGGTACTTTTTGAATCCTTTGAGGGAATTAAAAAATCAGTCTACCGAGAAATTTTAGATACCATTCTATCCAAAACACCTAGAGAGTTTGAAAAACTAGTGGTTCAACTGCTTCAAAAAATGGGGTATGGTGGGGAAGTTAAAAATGCTGGTCAAGTGACACAATATTCTAATGATAATGGAATCGATGGCATTATTAAAGAAGATATTCTGGGCTTTGGTCGTATCAACATACAGGCCAAACGCTATGCGATGGATAATAAAGTATCACGAGAAGATATTCAGAAATTCGTTGGCGCACTAGCAGTGGCTCAATCAGATAAGGGAGTGTTTATTACTACATCAGATTTTACAAAAGCTGCATACTCCTATGTAGAAAGCCTCAGCTCCAGCACTAAAATTGTACTCATCAATGGAGAGCAGCTAGCTCAATATATCTATGACTACAATTTAGGAATGCAAACCGAAAAAATCATCAAAATAAAAAAACTGGATAGCGACTTTTGGGATCTATTGCAGGATGAATTATAAAATTTGGACAGCAAGAGGGATTTCCGTCCCTACTCAAAGTGCAAAACCCTCAGAATTCAATTTCAAACTAAACCCATATCATGCAACCCTTAGCAGAACGTATGCGCCCCAAGCGACTCGCTGATTATGTAGGACAGCAACACCTAGTGGGAGCAACTGGCAGTTTGCGGCAGATTTTACAAACGGGGCAACTTCCCTCTATCATCTTTTGGGGACCGCCTGGTGTAGGAAAAACCACCCTAGCCCATCTAATTGCTAAAGAATTAGAACGCCCCTTTTATATGCTCTCGGCGATCAACTCGGGAGTCAAAGATGTTCGGGCAACGATTGAAAAAGCTAAAAAGCAGCAATTTTTCAATGCCGTTCCACCTATTCTGTTCATTGATGAGATTCACCGTTTTAGCAAATCGCAACAAGACTCTCTTTTGGGAGCCGTAGAGCGAGGAATTATCACCCTCATTGGAGCCACTACCGAAAACCCTTCTTTTGAGGTCATCAACGCACTTCGTTCTCGAGCACAGATTTATATCCTAAAGGCACTGACACAGGAAGAGTTGATGGGTTTGGCACAAAATGCCATTGAGCAAGATGAGGTTTTGCAAAAACGTAAAATTTATATCGAAGACGAAACGGCACTCTACCGCTATTCTGGAGGAGATGCCCGCAAACTCCTCAATATCTTGGAGCTGATGGTCAGCAGCAGCCCTCCCGAGCAAGCCGTTCATATTACCCAAGAGCGACTAGAAGCCGTACTACAACAAAATATTGCCGCCTATGACAAAAATGGCGAGCTGCATTATGATATTATTTCGGCTTTCATCAAATCGATTCGGGGCTCAGACCCCAATGCTGGACTCTATTGGTTGGCTCGGATGATTGAAGGAGGAGAAGATCCCAAATTCATCGCAAGGCGCTTGTTGATTCTCGCCGCCGAAGATATTGGTCTAGCCAACCCCAATGCACTGCTGATGGCGAATCAGTGTTTTGATGCAGTAGAGCGTATTGGCTGGCCAGAGTCCCGCATCATCCTATCTCAATGTGTCATCTACTTGGCTTGCTCTGCCAAAAGTAATGCCGCCTATATGGCCATCAATGCAGCACAGGCCTTGGTTCGGGAAACTGGCAATCTGCCCGTCCCCCTCCATCTACGCAATGCCCCTACCCAGTTGATGAAAGAGCAGGGCTATGGCAAAGGCTATAAATATGCCCACAATTTTCCAGGTCATTTTGTAGAAGAAGAATTTATGCCTGAAAAAATTGTAGCTAAAGTACTCTATCAACCTGCTGAGAATAAAGCAGAAGCTAAATTTCGTCAACAGCTGGCACGACAATGGAAAAAATACAAATATTAACGCCTTTATTATCAATACAATGCGCCTACTTAGCTTATTATGGATTAGTAGTCTACTCCTCGTATCCTTTCAACTGCCCCCAAACTTTGAAAAGGAGGATTTATATGGTTTTTGGTTTTGGGAAATGGGTAGCTCCTATTATGAAAAAAAAGCACCGATTAAGCTCCCACACGCACATGAGCCTCTAGGCTTTACCTTCAAAAAAAGAGGTCGCCTCAAAGCTTGTTTTTGTACCGACATTTGTGGATGCCTTCCCAAAACTACTTATGGGCGGTGGAAATGGCTTGGAGATGGCTTAGTAGAAATTGACTGGAATGGTCGTAAATCTCAGTTAAAATTACAAGAACAAGATGGAAAAATGCGACTTCTTCGAAAAAAATAGATACTTCCTTAGAATTTGATACAGCCCCTCCCCCTTTTATCACTCCGACTTTTCAGTTTTTTATTATTTTTGAATCGATTTTCAATCTAATCGTTCATGGAGAAGGAATTTTAAATGAGTATACTGAATCAAATTGTAAAAGCTGCCTTTAAACCCCGCATCAAACACATCCAGCGTTATATGAAACAGCCACTTCCGGTACAGGAGGCTTGGTTGCACAAATTGCTGCAAAAGGCTAAGGCTACAGCTTGG
>CAZOLU010000211.1:5586-6979 GCA_964580485.1 uncultured Saprospiraceae bacterium
CATCAGTTTCTTCAAATTAAAAATATCAAGGACTTTCAGCAAGCAGTTCCACTCAATGATTATGAATCCCTAAAGCCTTATATTCAAAAGATGATGCATGGGGAAAAAGATATTTTGTGGAAGGGGCAAGTCAAATGGTTTTCTAAATCTTCGGGAACTACCAACGACAAAAGCAAATACATTCCAGTATCTCGGGAAAACCTACATCAATGTCATTTAAAAGGGAGTCATGATGCCCTGACGATGTGGTACAACAGCAAACCCTACTCTAAAATCATGAGCAACTCCAAAGGACTGATTATGGGAGGAAGTCTTGAGTATTTTGAGCCCTACCCGGATACCAAAGTAGGTGATGTTTCCGCTATTATGTTGCATCACATGCCCTTTTATGGGAAGTACTTCTACACCCCTACTATGGAAATTGCACTAATGAAGGATTGGGAACAGAAGATTGAGTTGATGGCAGAAATGTCGGTAAAAGAAAATGTGACCAATATCTCTGGAGTACCAACCTGGACCATCGTACTTTTTAGAAAGATGATGGAAATTACGGGAAAGTCCAATATGTTGGAAGTTTTTCCGAATTTTGAAATTTATTATCATGGGGGGGTGAGCTTTCTCCCCTATCGCCAACAATTTGAGGAGTTTTTCCCAGGGCAAGAGGTGCAATACCGAGAAAACTACAATGCCTCGGAAGGATTTTTTGCTGCACAGGTTGATGCCAGTACAGATGATATGCTCCTACTGCTGGATAATGGTGTTTTTTATGAGTTTATCCCCATGCCTGAATTTGGGAAGGAGGGAGCCCAGGTATTAGCTATTGATGAGGTGGAATTAGATACCAATTATGCCCTAGTGATTAGTACCAATGCAGGCTTGTGGCGATATATCATCGGAGATACCATCAAATTCACCTCTTTGTATCCTCATCGCATCAAAATTACAGGACGTACCAAACACTTTATCAACGTTTTTGGAGAAGAAGTGATGGTAGAAAATACAGACAAGGCGCTGGCCCTAAGCTGTGAAGCTTGCCAAGCCAGAATTAGCGAGTACAGCGTAGGCCCTATCTATCTTAGTGAGGGTAAGGGCGGACATGAATGGCTCATCGAATTTGAACAAGCACCTAGCGATCTCGAACATTTTCGAAACCTACTTGATCAACAGCTACAAGCCCTCAATTCCGACTATGAAGCCAAACGCTATAAGGACATCGCCCTACAAAAGCTAAAATTACACAGCCTTCCTCCAGGCAGTTTTCATGCTTGGCTCAAAGCTCGTGGTAAATATGGCGGACAAAACAAAATTCCTCGCCTATCGAACAGTCGAGAGCACATCGAGGCCCTATTGGCATTTGTAAAGCAAAAGCGATCTGATGCTTAAAGCCTATATT
>CAZOLU010000212.1:0-6972 GCA_964580485.1 uncultured Saprospiraceae bacterium
TTTAAAATTAAAGCAAAATACATGTAATACTTATAGAATAAAATTCTATACCAAAGTCATTAACTAGAACTTAATTCTCTGCAACTGAGCGATCACAAAACTCAAAAAACTGTTTCATTCTATCAACAACATGCTCTCTGCTCAAGGCCTCCATCATTTCATAAACTCCAGGCCCCTTCATCGTTCCCGAAAGTGCAAAACGTAGTAGTGGCAATACATCACCAAACCCTAGTTCATTTTCTTCCATGAAAGCTTTGGTACAAGCCTCGGTAGTTTGATGATTAAAATCTACTAAGTTTAAATATTGTTCAAGTAATGACTCAAATAATGTCTTACGCTCACTTGACCATTTCTTGAGTACTTTTTTCTTGAGATTTTTCCACTCTCGTTCTTTGGTCAACTCATAATCTGGTGTTTGAAAAAAATAATGCCCCTCAGTTGGCAAATCCTTTATAAACTCCAAACGTTCCTTCATTAGAGGTGCTATTGTTTGAACATAATGTTCATCCTTGACTTCCTCAAATTGTGCTGCCTGTACAAAGGGAGTTGCTTTTTGGGCAAACTCCTCATCAGACATCTTCATGATATATTGCTGATTGAACCATTTTGCTTTATCAAAATCGAAGCGTGCACCAGACTTTGAAACCCGACCTAAATCGAAAGCAGCTATGAGTTCCTCCAATGCAAAAAGCTCCTGTTCTGTACCAGGGTTCCAGCCTAATAAGGCCAAAAAGTTGAGTACTGCCTCTGGCTCAAAGCCCCACTCTCGAAAGCCAGGGATGAGCTCCTCTCCCTGAGCTTGAAAGTCTAGGGGGAATACAGGCATATTGAATTTTGCACCATCCCGTTTGCTTAGCTTACCCTTTCCCTGTGGTTTCATGAGTAAGGGAAGGTGTACAAAAACAGGCATTTCATTTGACCAGCCTAAGTAATCGTACAACAACACATGTAAAGGCGTACTTGGCAACCATTCCTCTCCTCTAATGACATGGGAGATTTTCATGTGATAATCATCTACCACATTAGCAAGGTGATAGGTTGGCAGGGCTTCACTACCTTTATAAATCACTTTGTCGTCAAGTTCATTGGTGCTGTAACGCACCTGCCCTCGGATTTTATCATCAAAAATGACCTCTTCATCAGCAGGGATTTTGATGCGAACCACGTAATCTCCTGAAGCTAGGTGTTGGTCAACGACAGATTGAGGTTGGGTCAGTGAGTTGTTCATCTGCATACGAGTAGCGGCACTATATTTAAAATGCTCCTGCTCTTTTCGTACAGCTTCTAAATCTTCTGCAGTGTCAAAGGCATAATAAGCATGCCCAGAAGCGATCATCTGATCGGCAAATTTTTTATACATTACTTTGCGCTCCGACTGCTTGTATGGGCCATAACTCCCCCCTTGTTTTACACCTTCGTCGGGTACAATGCCTAACCATTCTAAGGCCTCATTGATATAATCCTCTGCACCTTCGACAAAACGCTTTTGATCCGTATCCTCAATACGCAGAATGAAGTTACCTCCGTGCTTTTTGGCAAATAAATAATTGAAGAGTGCGGTACGCACACCACCAATGTGCAGAGGTCCAGTAGGACTTGGGGCAAAACGCAGTCGGATAGGATTGGGCATAAAATCTTGAGTTTTCTGTGCTGTTACTTTTTTTTGATTTTCTGAAAAGCCGAGTACTGATTTCAAAAATCGCTGCAAAGGTAGCCTTTTTTAGCTAAAAATCAAATTAAATATGGCTCAAATGCTTGTTTTTAAGGTTTTTGAATATTTTAGCCCCCTTCTACAAGCACCTGCACTAAGATGAATGCTGCCCAAGAAATAAATGAGCATCTATAATAAGCTGGACGGAGCGACGTTCTTGATCTGCAAGAACGTCGCTTGCGCGGGCGCGCAGCAGCAACGCCTTTGATAACCAAAGGCGTTGCTCGCGTGCGCACGTACCAAGAGCGTAGCTCATCTACGCTCTTGGTCTATTTAGATTGCTAAAACAGCTCGGTACTATGTGGTATCCCGTTAAAACTCCTAGATGGATTTCTTGGCTTTTTCCAAATTTGCTTTGGCGCTTGGAAGCAACAGATCCTCCTAGCCTATACCTGAGCTTTGACGATGGTCCTATTCCAGAAGTCACCCCTTGGGTATTAGATCAACTTGCACAATATCAAGCCAAAGCTACTTTTTTTTGCTTGGGCAGAAATGTAGAGCAACACCCTGATATTTTTGCACAAATCAAAGCAGCAGGGCATCAAGTGGCGAATCACAGCCATACGCACCTCAACGGTTGGGAAAGTAACCTAAGTCCCTACTTGTTGGATGTACAAACTTGTGCATCATGGGTCGACAGTCCTCTATTTCGTCCTCCTTATGGTAGAATCAAATACCGTCAAATGCAACAACTTCAGAAAGCTGGCTATAAAATTGTGATGTGGGATGTGATTGCAGGTGATTTTGATCAGCAGATTAGTCGGGAAAAATGTTGGCAAAATATCTTGAAATATACCCAAAATGGAAGTATCTTAGTATTGCACGACAGCCAGAAAGCTTGGCCACATCTACAATATGTACTACCACAACTTTTGGCACACTACAAAGCCCAAGGCTTTAATTTTAAAACCATTCAACCTTAATAAAACAGATAAATTTCATAAAAACATGCAACGGAATAGCTGGTTGATACTAACAGGTATATTTTTATTTTTTGTATTATCTATATTTGGGTATCAGCAACATTATAGAGCTGAAGCACTAGCGGGTCGAGCTATTGCCAACATTGATCTTCGTTATTTTGGTCAGCGAGCAATTCAAATCAGTGCCAATACCTTTCAACAACGTCTACAAAAGGCTGATGCCTTGTTCTTGGAAGCACCTATACAAGCTATGGGGATCTATCAAGACCTACTCAAGCAAGACCCTGGAAACCTCAGTCTGCGAATGCGTATGGGGATGTTACAGCTCAAACTGCGTCAATATGAGGCAGCAAGAGAACATCTACATGTTGTTTACGACCAAAAAGAAGCCTTATTACAGCCAGATGCTTGCTGGTTCTTAGGACTGTTAGCCGTTTTGGAAGGCAATTCGGCTCAAGCCCAAGTTTTTTTAAAAGAAAGCCTAGAGGCAGGGAGTCAATACCAATCACAAGCAGAGGCAGTTCTTAAAAGTTTGCAATAAGGCTTCAATGCAGCATTCCTAAAACAAAACGATCAACATTAAACCCGATTTTATTTCAAAAACTAACTCTAAAAATCTACCCTTAGGACCAGCTTTCACGTTAAAGAATACAAACTGCTGTTATCTAAAAGGCCTACTCGGGATGCGTGTACTTATGGGAATTTATGGGTTGATGCTTATATTGCTGGGAAGTTCTCCCCTAAAGGGGCAAAACTTCGATAGCCTGTCGTATAAGATTTGTTATCATCCCAGCGAGCAGCGAAAGGAAGTCCAGCGCCTACTCCCCCCTCAAAAAAAGCCATGGCCTGCTACAGAAATTCGCCCAGCACTGCGCAAGGCGATCGCCAGCCTGCAGGCTGGCGGCTACCTCTTGGCACAAGTAGACAGCAGTGCCTGCGACCAGCAAACTTGCCAAATCTTTATACAGGCCGGACCTCAATACCGTTGGGCCAACCTAAAAAATGGAAACCTCCCTCCCGAGTTGCTCGATGCCGTAGGCTATGCCGACCCGATTTACCAAAACAAGGTCTTTCGCTATGAACAAGTGGCTGAACTCCAAAACAAAATCTTAGACTATTGTGAAAATCATGCCTACCCTTTTGCTCGACTCTGGCTCGACAGTTTGCAGGGCGACAGCCTACTGAGTGCAAGACTCTACTTGGACTATGGCCCCGAAATTTCATTAGATAGCATTCAAATCGAGTCTAAAAACAGTAAGAAAAAGAAGGCTAGGATTTCAAAGCGATATTTGGCGCAATATCTAGGCTTGATAGAGGGCAACCCCTATGATGAACGACAGATTCAAAAAATAAAAAAACGCCTAAAGGAGCTTCCTTTTCTCAGCGTTTACAGAGATCCTTATATTATTTTCATTGGGAATAAAGCTCGCCCCGTATTATTTTTAGAAAACCGAAATGCTAGTAAGTTTGATGTACTTTTTGGTCTTTTACCCAATACCAATGCCCTACCACAAGAACCTAGCTTTCGCTTTACCGGAAATGTTCAAATTGACCTACTCAATCCTTTTGGTACAGGGAAACGTCTGATGTTGCATTGGCAGCAGTTTGAGCAAGGGCGTTCTGAATTTCGTTTGGCATTAAACTACCCTTATATTCTCAAAACACCACTGGGATTAGATTTAAAATTTAACATCTACCGTAGAGATTCCACCTATATTGATGTGATTTCAGATTTGGGAGTTCAATATCTATTTGATGGGAATAACTATATCAAGGCTTTTTGGAAAAACTTCATCACCAATGTACAGCAAATTGATACCAGTTTTGTACTGCAAAACCGATCATTACCTGCACTACTAGATCTTAGAAATGATATTTTTGGATTGGAGTATTATTTTCAACGTCTGGATTATCGTTGGAATCCTAGAAAGGGGTTTAGTTTGAAGGCCATTGCAGGATTTGGGTTAAAACTCATTCGCGAAAATACTGGGGTTACGGGGTTGAGAGATCCTTTCGAACCTGATTTTGATTTTGCTAGCTTATATGATAGTCTCAGTCGACGCAGTTTTCAATACAGCTTAGAATTAGATTATATGCACTTCCTGCCCACTTCTCCTCGTAGTACCCTCATGGGGCGATACCGTTTAGGATGGCTATATAGCAGTCAAAATCAACTATACACCAATGAGCTTTATCGAATTGGGGGAAATCAAATCATGCGTGGGTTTGATGAACAAAGTATTTTTGCTTCTTGGTATAATGTGCTTACTGCGGAATGGCGTTATTTGATTGGAACCAATTCCTATGCTTATGTTTTTAGTGACCTAAGTTATGTAGAGCGGCAGGAGCTCAGCTTGCAACAGAATGACTGGCGTTATGGGCTGGGGCTAGGGGTAGCTTTGGAAACTCCAGTGGGAATTTTCGGCTTGAGTTATGCCTTGGGCTCGACCTTTGGGCAGCCTATGATTATTAGAAATGCTAAAATTCATTTTGGCTATGTCAATATTTTTTAGAATTGTGGTCTTGCTGCTCTGGGTAGTTGCTATGGCTGAGGGCCAAAGCTCTTTGCGCTGGGCTAGCCAACAGGCTTGCCGCTGCTTAGAGCAAGTAACCCTTGCCCCAACCAACCTTGCAGGCCTAGAGCAGCAAGGCGATAGCTGCCTGCAGGCAGCTATCTGGCAGAGTCTCACGGGCTTGAGCCAAGAACTCGGAATTGACTTGTTGGCGAGTCCTGATAGCAGTTGGGCCGCTGCTGCGCAGCGACTCGCCGACAGCCTCCTACTCCAATGCCCTGCCTTTCAGCAACTCTCTCAAGCTATTGCATTACAACAACTCAACGACAACTTTGAGATCTGGCAAAGGGTACAGGGGGTTTTATTAGAAATTCATTGGAACCCCTTCCCCCCTACCTTCATTTTATTGGATAGTACTGGACAACAACATCAGCTGCACTGGATTGAAGAATTTGATGGTTCTTCTCGATTTTTTAATGGAATTGCCAATTATCGGCTGACAGAAGTGGAGGTAGTTTGGAAACAAAAACAACTCCTCAACCCTCAAACCCGACGCTATGTTTTTTTTAAGGCGATCGTACTCATTGAAGAAAAACAACAACTTTCAGAAAATGATTATCAAAGACGCTATTTATCCAAAAGGCCTTCCAGCAAACGCAAAGGTCGAAAACGCAGAAAAAAATAAGCCGATACATCTACTGCATCGGCTTATGTTCATTAGTAGGAAAAATTAAAAAAATAGTTAGGTTGATATATTAATTTACCCTTTATGGGATAAGTTTCATGCATTTTCAGAGCCTAATAAAATTAGCTACTTCTATAAAATTAAGTACTTTATTTGAATAAAAAAAATTAAAATTACTTTTATTTCACAAAAACTAGCCTTTCCCAATTGAAATACTGGCTATCCTTTTTTAATCATATCTTTCACCTCATCATAAGGGAACTTCAACTCGGTTCCCCCCATCACATAAGGCGCAATTTCATAAGGAATATAATACAGCAACAAGCCATCTTTTGTATAGATGATATGTTTGGGCAATACAAATTTATCATCAGGAAACATATGCCCATTTGCATTGATATTCCCTTTTTCTCCAAGCTTCTCCTTTTCTCTAAATTTGCGTTCGGCATAAGCCATCAATGCTGCTTTGTCTGTAATAATATCATCATTGCTCAGTTGCTTGCCTGTTTTGCGGTCAAAATTGAGTCCAAAACTAGCTGTGTTGGGGTGTGCACCACCTTCAAAAGCATACCAATTTACAGCCAGAGAGATGATATTTTTCCCCACATAGGGTTCAGAGCATTTGATGTCCAAACCAAACATATCGCCCATCCCCATAGGTGCATTCTTGGCCATTGCTTTAAACTTTTCAATGGCATCAGCCGGATCTTTAGCCTCCTGATTACCTGCCGCATCAATCACTGCTTTTAGGATAGCCTTATTGATAGCCTCTCTTGCTTCCTCTGAACCACCTTCCATCACTACATACGAGATGCCTATGGTTTCATCTCCATGTTTTTCTGTTTTAAAGCTAATAGGAGCTTCTTTTTCTTCCTCTTTATCCGTAGCATTATTTGTTGTAACAGCACTACTATCCGCAGTATTTTCACTATCCTTTGGTGGCTCTGTGGTATTGGGGTTACAGGCAGTTAAAAATCCTAAGAATAAAATAAAAATTAGTACGGTCCAATGGTTTTGTTTCATGTGTTTTAGCATACTTTGTTTAAGTTTAAGTGTTTAATTTTAATCCAACCGAAAATAGAGAAAAGCTATTTGATAACCAAATAACGGTCCCGTCCCGCTTTCACGCCCCGCCACATC
>CAZOLU010000213.1:0-1618 GCA_964580485.1 uncultured Saprospiraceae bacterium
CAGGATCAAACTCTCCATAGTTCTTGGCTCTTTCGCTAGTTTTTTTTCCACTCAAAGTTCTTTCGCCTCTCTTACCTGTTTGCTGTATAACTTACTATCAATTATACTTGCAGTTTCAATAAACTTTTTCTTTATCTCTCTTCCTGAAAACTATTCAAAATCAGTAAAATACTCATCCCAAACAGTCCAAAAATAATTAAGATTTCATTACTTTCTGCCCTTCTTTTTAAAGGCGATTGCAAAGGTAAAAACTTATTTTAAATCCGCAAAATTTATTTCTATATTTTTTAGATTTTTTATTTCAATATGCTCCTCGAACTCTCACTCCCCTAAGTTTTTACTTGCGCTTTCTCATAAGGCGGATGCAAAGATACAAACTTTATTTTTACATCCAAATTTTGAGAGAAAAAATTTACCAGAATTTTTGTCCTGGTAATTTCAGTGAAGAACCTTTTCCCTCATTGCGTATGCAAAGATAGGGCTTGTTTTTGTATTTGCAAATTAATCTGGCATTAATTCTATTTTTTTATTGTACTTTAGTTGAAGAACTTTTTAACAAGGCCTGCTAGGAGGCGTAGCGCTGGGAGCTGGTCTCGTCTTGGGCTGAAAGCCAAGACGAGAGCCCCGAACTGGAAAGGAGGGGCCAAGCTAGCGACCATAGCGACCCTTTAGGTGCCCCAAATTAAATATATGAATCAAAAATATTTTGGGAAGTTACTGCTTTTCGGAGAGTATACGATTATACATGGATCTCTGGCATTAGCCATCCCCTACCCTAATTTTTATGGTCAATGGAGTATGGATTCAACCTCTGCGGATCGGGATAAAATCGAATCATCACGTCGAGTTTTGAAGGAGATGCTCATTCATTTTAAAAGTCATGATTTTGGCGACCTGTTGGATTTGGATACATTTGAGCAAGATCTTGCTGAGGGTCTTTGGTTTGATTCTAATATTCCTCAGGGCTATGGTTGTGGAAGTTCTGGAGCTTTGTCGGCCGCAATTTATGATAGTTATTCGGCTAATAAAAGTGAAGATACTCAGACGCTCAAGGTTCAGCTTTCTAAGGTTGAGCATTTCTTTCATGGGCAGAGCTCGGGGGTAGACCCATTGGTTTGTTATTTGAATCGGGCTATTTTGATTGAAGCGGATAATGTTCAGGTTGTTGAATCTACACCTAGTTGTACGGGTAATGGGTTGGATTTTTTTCTAATTGATACCAAGATTTCTCGAAAGACGACGGCTTTAGTTCAACATTATTTAGCAGCTGCGGAGTCCGCCGATTTTCAAAAGGAGTGTATTCTGCCTTTAAAAGAGGTAAATGCTAAAGCGATTTCGGAATTTTTGTCGGAAGATCAAGACCTTTGGAGTAGTTTTCGGCAGATCTCTGAATTGGAGTATCAGTATTTTCAGCAGATGATTCCAGAAGCTTTTAAAGGTGTTTGGAGTAATGGTTTGGGAAGTTCGGATTATTACTTAAAGCTTTGTGGTGCAGGAGGTGGAGGTTTTATTCTAGGGTTGACTCGGGATTGGGAAGAAACGCAAAAGCAGCTTAATGATTTTGAGCTTGTAAAAATTATGGGTGGATAAAAAAAAACCTCAGCTTTTGGGGCTGAGG
>CAZOLU010000213.1:1628-3694 GCA_964580485.1 uncultured Saprospiraceae bacterium
GAAAATTTGGTTAGTAAATTTCGGCTCGATTATCTTTGATTTTAGCTTTATCTTTGATCGCATCTCTTACCAGATCTCTGTAGCTATTCGGATTCATCGGGCTACGAGGCACCATGGTATTCATAATTGAGCGACGAGCCACCTTAACATCAGGCATCGTAGGAGCCTGCTTGCTTTTGAGCTGGATCATGTATACACCAAGTGTACCTGCAATAGGTTTAGAAACCTGTCCTGACTCTAATTGAGCAGCTGCAGCAAGAACCTTAGGCTCGGAAGCATTGATTTCTCTGATGAAGGGCGCATCGTATCGAGTGCCTGTGATTTGTTTTACTTCAGCACTGCTGTACTTTTGTTGGAAGCCTTCTAGAGTAGTAACTCCTTCGAGGTTTTTGACTGCGATAGCTGCTTTTTTCTCGTTTCGGAGGATTCCTTGTACTTCTGCTTTGATAGCGGGGTCTTCGATGGTTGCGAGCCCTTTAGGTGCTTTAGAAGCTAGGGCTGGCACTAGAATTTTAGAAACATAGTTTAGGTTGGCATCTGTAATAGGATAAACCCGACCAGATACTTCCCCAATCTTAGCTTCTTGATGTCCCCATTTTATAATTTCTGCAGCCACACTACCATTCACTTCATTGCCCAAAGCAAAGCCATTGATATCTAGCGTAGCAGCTGTACCGACTCGTAGGTTTTCTTTTTTGGCAGCTTCTTTCATTTCCTCTAAGCTACGGTAGCTTGCCATAAATTCGTTGGCTTTAGCTTCTACAGCATCTGAGGTTTCATCACTAGGGATGATTGGTTTGAGGATTGTAGCTAGACGCACCCCTTTGTTGGTTTCTGCAGGGTATAGATAGTCTGTGATTTGCAGAAGGTGTAATCCTTGCTGAGTTTGAATAATTTTGAAACTATCTTTTTCTCCGATGTCAAAGATATAGGTTTCAAAATTCTGTCCATAGGCATCGCCACGGCCACGCCATCCCAGATCACCTCCTTTTTCACGAGTAGGATCTAAGCTATGTTTGATGGCAAGACTATCAAATTGAGTAGGATCTTCTACCAACATTTTACGTAGTGAATCCAACTCCATATAATTTTGTTGTAAAGAGGAGATGTCTCGTTGGTTGGCAGGCTTGAAGATATGGCGTACTCTTACAGAGTCGGGCATATTTTTGGTTTCTAATACTTTTAGTACTTTGAAATTACCTGCATTATCTTTGTAAGGGCCAATGACATCGTCTTTTGATGCTGCGAAGAGGGTATCTTCGATCATTTCGTCGGTCCAAGTTTCGGTAGTGAAGAACTTGGGCGACATTTGTCCTCTTTTATTTTTTACAAAAGTGGTGTCATTATCAGCTTTTGCGAAATCAGCGGCTAATTCTTTCATATCCGCCTCATACTTGGCGGTATCGGCTGCTGTAGCGACTACATCAAAAACCACGTAATCAATAGCGACATTAGCTTCACGCTCGTATTTTTTAGGGTGTTTTTGTATGTATGCGGTCATTTCCTCATCAGAGACCGTCACTTCTGTATTGGGAATATCTGCATAAAGGATATTGACGAGGCTGAAATCGAGTGTTTGGTTGTTTCGATTAAACTCCATATTGGTCATCCAGCCAGGTGCGTACATTGACTTTTCGATCATACTCATGTACTTGGCTGCGAGGCGATCTGCGGCAACAGACTCCTCTAAGGATTTCCAAGCAACATAAAACTTGTATTCGTCTTGTGTAATTTCAGAAGGATCTTTTTCATCAATATCGAGGAAAGACTTGCGGTTTTGTTCAATTGCGGTACGATTAAACTCTCCAGTGCTTTGATTGGTAAAGCCAGAACGAACCAATGGACTAATGCTCATATCATCTCCGGTAAAAAGCTCGGACATTTCATCGTCAGTAATATTTAGTCCTAATTTTTTCGCTTGCTGACGAAAGAGGACATCATTGAGCATATCTTCCCAAGCACTTACACGAACCTCTTCGGTACTTGCGCGAGAATTTTTGTAATTCTCCATATACTGTTCAAAATCTTCTCTTAACACTTCTTCGCCATTAATTTTGGCAACGATA